>NZ_JFJW01000145.1:0-48575 GCF_000611125.1 Cupriavidus sp. SK-4 | reverse complement strand
CAGCCACCAGGAGTTGTGTGTAATGAGGTGCATTAGAGGTTGTGACGGCGACCACAGTCTGAATTCACGCTTAATTACCTCTACTTCAGAGAGGTAGCCAATTTCCAGATATCTTTCGATCTTCCTAACCTCTTGCAGGATTCGCATTCTTAGCGTCGGAGATTCCCACCATTGAGCCCGACTGACACAAAAATAGTTAACCGCGAAGCATGAAACTCGCTCAATCTCTGGCCAGTTCTTTTTTATGGTGCATTACGTACCGGCGCTTGGCGTATATCTTTACGATTAGAAGCAATTCCAGAACACTACTGCTCTTCATTAGGGTGCGCGCATATTGCACATTTTCGGCAGTGTTGGATGAGTCTTCTTCCAGAATTATTCTTGTGCTGCTCAGGCCTGCGGAAATCAGCCGCTCTGCGATCTCACTCGCTTCGCTGGTTGCGCGATTTCTGGTTTTCCCTCCCGCTATGATAAGAGTTTCATAGTATCCGGAGTGAAATAGCTCCAATGCGGCGTCAACCAGCTCCGCTTGAGCATGCCGACTGCCGAACATGAGAGCAAACTCGTACCCGGAGATTTCCGTGTCTGGAGACACATAATCAATTAACTTGATGCGATTTCTGGGTTCACTTAATAAACCCATGCTGCTCTTGCCGATACTCATCAGGCTCTCAATAATTTCTTTGGATTGATGTCAATCTCATCGCATATTTCTTTATAATACATATGCGATATATTTCGACCCAATGCGTAGATAGCTGCCATGTAGTGGCAGTCTGGAAATCTTTGCTTGGATAGTACGCACCATATCCGTAAAATATAACCTGCCAATTTAGATAGGGTCATCAGGCTTCTTGGCGGGCCAGCACAATGGAGTGAAACAGGGCTAGCAGGCTGCTGAAGTACTCACCATGGAAGCGGCGGAGCTTCCCCCAAAAGGGCTGGTGTGTTCGCTACTTTTCACAATCCGGAAGGCGTCGCTGCGTCTTTTTTTTCCACGTTTTTGGCGCCCATTTCCGGCCTCATTACCATGATTACTGCAACTGCGGACGGATTTGTCCCAGCGAGCGCATGCGCACGAGGTTGTAGGCAGCCATGCTCAGCACAAACATCTAGTCGACCTTCTTGAGTCCGCGCACCATCACCTGACGTATGCGGCCAACGGTCTTGATCCATCCAAAGCCTTGCTCGAGCGGGCGGCCCCGAAGTCTTGCAAATGCGTGAGATTGCATCTCCAGAGCCAACGCCGGACGAGGTTCGGATTCGCGTGCGCGCGTTTAGCTTGAATCGCGCCGAAGCCTATCTGCGGGCCGGGAGGAAGAGGCCCATCACCGCACCACGCGTGCCAGGCATCGAAGCCGTCGGCGAGATCGTCGACGATCCCGCGGGCGTGTTTCGCACCGGTGAGCGCGTCGCCACCGCCATGGAGGGCATGCAATTCACGCGAGAGCTACGCCGAACAGGTAACCGTGTTGCGCAGCAATGTCATTGCCCTGGACAACGTCCCGCTGACATAGGAGGAGCTTGCAGCGCTGCCGGAGGCCTATCTGACCGCATGGGGCGTACTGGAGAAGAGCCTTGCTGCCGAACGCGGGCAGACGTTGCTGATACGCGGTGCCACGTCGTCCGTCGGCCTCGCAGCGCTCACCTACGCCAAGGCGCTCGGCCTGAATGTCATTGCCACCACCCGCTCGCAGGCGAATGCAGGGCGCCTGCGAGAGGTCGGCGCTGACAAAGTTGTCGTCGACACCGGCGTAATCGCGGGCGATGTTCGCCAACTCCCACCGGAAGGCGTAGATGCGGCGCTGGAAGTCGTCGGCGCCACGACGCTGCGTGATACGGTCAAAACCCTGCGGCCGTTCGGGGCGGTCAGTGTTATCGGATTGCTAGGATGGCCTCCTGCCCTGGAGTCGTTTAACCTGATGCAAGACCTTCCCGCCGCGGTGCGCCTCAATTTCCTCCCCGAGCGGTCTGCTGGGAACTGCCGCTTTGCCCCTGTCAGAATCACCGCTGCCATGGATTGCGCAGGATCTCGCCAAGGGGCACCTTCCATCGACTCATGCCAGAACGTTCGATTTCGATGGAGTCCGCCAGGCGCACAGCCTGATGGAGAGCGACCGTGCTCTCGGCAAGCTCGTCGTGCGACTCTAGTCCGAACCAATTCCGAGGACATCATCATGCGTAACTTACTTCAGGTCCTGTTGGCTGCGGTTGCAGCGTCCATTATGTTACCGCTTGCTGCCCAGGGAGCCACGCCGGCATCGGAAGCCACGGCGAGTGCGGCCATCTCCGGACAACTTGCCCGTTGCGAGCAGGCGCTGAACAGTGCCGACATCGAGCAGGCATCCTGCACGCTGAGCGCGTCTGCGCTCTCACAATCGCTCTCGGTCGGCAAGGTGGGACGGCAGGCCGCTTACGACTAGGGCGCTTTTCATGAGACTGGAAAAACGGTAATCGTGAGACTGCCTGGACTCGGGCGCGACGGGTAGTGCTGCGATGACATGAAGGTGGTCGGCGCGACTTCCGCCGTTGCCGGGCCGACAGGGCTACTGGCGACAGGCAGCTGTCGACCCGAAGCGGCCATTCGTGGCGCGGGATTGCGCGGCGACTGCAGTCACTCAACGCCTGAATTAAGCGTGTCGCGAAGCAGCTCCGGCTTAAATGATGGCCTTGCTGCGGACGTTCAAGCAGGACCGTATTCTTCGAGAATCTTTGACTTTGAACTGCTGACTTGCCCTTCAAGTAGAACTTGACTCAGATAAGGTTCGTCGCTGTGCACCACGAAGCCACAGTTCGTGCAAGCTAGTCGGTTCGTGGCGATTTCATGTTCGTCCATCTTGTCAGGATCAATCTCAACAACCGCAGCATCGATCTCACGGCAGACCGGACATGAGACCGACCATGGCACCTCAAAGAGATTCTCTAGCTTCTTCTTCTCCGAGAAGGTGCGGTCGAATTTTGTACCTATTTCTTCTGCGTGAGCGAGTGCGTCGATCTCCCAGCTTGAAGAGAAGCTTTCCTTGAATGACCAACGGATACTATGAGAAAAGCCGTGCACGCAGTAGGAGAGGTCAATGTTGTGCGCTCCCTGCGCAAGCGTGTGAACCTTCTGCGCAGCGCGAACGTGTTCCGCATACTCGATCAATAGTCCGTCCATGAGATCGAACGAGTGAAATTGCTTATAGCAAAGATCAAGAAACGGAATCCCTACCTCGAGATAGATGCTGACAGATTCGCTGTCGTCATGCGGACTGAAGCCGTGATGCACGATCCGGTTTCGTGCGGAGCGTAGGCGCTCGAGAGAAGCCTCCGGGAAATCGTTGACCTCTGCGGACGACCGTCTGGCCTTCTTGATCAGATCTTGGAGGCCATCCTTCTCATTAGGACCAATGCTCGCTGCCTGAAGGCAGCTCTCGATCGCAGAAACGCACACGAGTAATGCATGGGGGTAACGACCAAGCGCAGTCAGAAAGAAGCTTGTCTCTATTGACTGGAGCGAGCTTGCGATCGACGTGCTTGTATCCCATCCATGTGGACGCTTTCGGAAGAACAGGAGTGTTGGCTCTTGAGCCGCCGTAGACATGCTGTGCTCCCTCATCATGTGATTCCTCAAGATTGAAGATCGCCATTTTTCCCTTTCTTGCACGCCCATTAATTCCGGGGCAGGCGGCCGTTCGACCTCCTTGCTGGCACAGGCAGATTATTCGACTTCAAGTTTCCCAGCAATACCTTTTCAAGGTGTGGAGGCCATCCATCCCAATTAGCGTTCAAACACTGCCGGCCACGCTTCCCGCAGAATCGTCTGTAACAGGCGCCGCTTTGGGCGTCGAGCGGGGGGCGCAGATGACAGAAGGTCTAGCGAAGGGGGGGACCCCGTCCGTGCGCAGCTCCTTGTATCAGTTCGGGTTACTGCCCCGCTAGGCCGGTAGGTGACGGCGCTGCATGTCCGCTCTTGGTGAAGACTGAGCACGCGCCCGCGAAAGCCTCCTTGTGGCCGGGAAGCGCCGGCTGGCAAGCGGCTGGCAGATGTCGCTTGCCAATCTCCAACTGGCCCGAGAAGGCGCTCAAGGTCATTCGCGCACCCGTCTGCGGACGACCGCTCATTCGGCCGGCTCGGCCGTCCAAGGCCTAGGAAGTGTTCTTCAGAAATTCCTGGCGACTTGGTATCTTTGTGGCTGCCAATACCCCGCCCCCAAGTGCTCAGCGGCTGCCCTCGAATTTCGCCACGATGGCCTCGATCATCGCCCGCACCCTGGCGGTGTGGCGCAGATCCTGATGTGTGACCAGCCATACCTCGTAGGGCTGTGCGCGCTCGCGTTTGGGCCAGATCCGCACCAGTCCGTCGCGCTCGGCCAGGTGCACCGGCACTTCGCCGATGGCAATGCCGGCCCGGATCGTCGCGCGCAGCATCAGGCTAGAGTTGACCGCCGACACAAGCCGGCCTGCGTGGGTCGGCTCACCCACCAGCGTCGGAAGGCGGCTGCCGCTGGTGTGGGGCTGGTAGATGACGAGGTCGTGCCCGGCGAAGCCGGTGCCGACGGCCGGTTCGCCGTGCCGCTTCAGGTATGCCCTCGATGCGTACAGTCCCACTGTCCAGCGGGCCAGCAGTCGGGCCGCCAGGTCGGGGTTCTCGGGCTTGATCGTGCGCACCGCGATATCCGCCTCGCGCCGTGCCAGGTTCATCATCTGGGTGGACGTGTTGAGCAGCACCCGCACGTCCGGGTGCTCGGCGTGCAACCGCTCGATGGCCGGGATCAGGAACGCCAGCGCCAGCGTGTCGGTGGTGGTCACGCGCACCTCGCCTTCCAGACGGGTATCGATGCCCTGCGCCTGCCGGGCCAGCTCGTGGGCCGACTGCTCCATCTTCTCGGCGGACCTGAGCGCGTTCTCGCCCGCGCTGGTCAGCTCGTATCCATCGGAGGTGCGCAGGAACAGCGTGGCGCCCAGCGCGTGCTCTAGTGCGGCGATACGCCGGCCCACGGTGGCCTGGTCCATGTTGACTACCTTGGCCGCGCGCCGCAGAGTGCGCTCGCGCTGCACGGCTAGGAATACACGGGTGTCGTCCCAGTTCATGTCGGATCCTTGGGAGAAGGCAAATGAGGTGATGCAAAAATGCATTGCGGAACGCGAATATATCAGCATGACTGTATCACCGCGCCGACCTACATTAAGGCCTTGGCACAGAAACCGGGCCGCGTATCGCTGAACTCCCCATCAGTCTCCGGCCCATCCAAAGGACATTCCCATGAAAGCCATCGACTTCGAGGACTTCGGCGAGGCCGACGTCCTGCAACTGCGTGATCTGCCCGTGCCAGAAATGCGCCCGCAGGATCTGCTGGTGCGCACCCACTCCGCCGGCGTGAACCGCGCCGACATCATCCACCGCCGCGGCGGCTATGGGCGCGCAAGCTTTGGCGATTCCACGGTGATGGGCCTGGAGATCGCCGGCGAGGTGATCGCTGCCGGCGCAGAGGTGGCCGGCTTTGCGACTGGCGACCGCGTAATGGGCATCGTGGGCGGCGGCGCCTATGCCGAGGTGGCGCGCATCGACTACCGGCAGGCCATGCGCATCCCCGACGGGCTTGACTACGTGCACGCCGCCGCGATTCCAGAGGTGTTCGTCACGGCGCACGAGGCGCTGCTGCACCTGGGCCGTCTGCAGGCTGGCGACAAAGTGCTGATCCACGCGGGCGCGAGCGGCGTGGGCTCGGCCGCCGTGCAATTAGCGCGTGCGGCGGGCGCGCGGGTCTTCGCCACGGCCAATAGCGGCAAGCTGCCGCGCGTTCGCGGCTTCGGCGCGGACGTGCTGATCGACTACAAGGCCGAGCATTTCGGCGAGGTGGTGAAGCGCGAAACCGGTGGCAAAGGCGTGGACGTGATCGTTGATTTCATCGGCGGTTCCTACCTGGAACGAAACGTCCTGTCGCTGGCCAATGGCGGCCGGCTGGTGCAGGTCGGCCTGCTTGGCGGCGCAGAAGGTGCCAACCTGCCACTGGAGCGGCTGCTTTACGGCCATCTGCAGATCATCGGCACGGTGATGAAATCGCGTACGCCGGAGGTCAAGCGGCAGATGGTCGCGCGCTTCGCGCAGCGCTGGCTGCCGGGCTTTACCGAGAGCGGACTGGTGCCGGTGGTGGACAGCGTGTACCCGCTGGCTCAGGCCGCCGAAGCGCACCGGCGCATGGAGTCGAACCAAAGCGTGGGTAAGATAATCCTGTCGACGGGCGCATAGTGGGAATCACTACGTTGCCGGCAGGCGGAATACGACAGTGGAACTAGCCCGCTCGCTCAGGCCGCCTGGCCAACTGGCGCTTGCGGACCGGGCCAGGCATGGTTTCCCTTGGCGGCCCGCGCGCCCGCAGTCGACGCGAGCGCATGCCCATCATGTAAGCAATCCTTGCTTCCAAGCTGGTCGAGGCAGTTGTGGGTGAAGAAAGGCAATCAGGTAGCGGAGGGTCGTTTGAATGTCCGTATGAGACTGCGGCTTAAAGTCCGTTGATGGTCGATCTCGGACGGTGGCCGCCCTGACGCGTGCCGGCCAGCGCCACGGTCAGCTACCGGCCATCTACGGACACTGGCACGCAGATTAGTGCGGACGCCTGAGAGGCAGCTCTGCACCAGATAACGGACAGTACCTGCGCTGATCATGGCGGTCGTATCGGACGATCCTGCCGTACGCTTTGCTGTGTTGACGCCCGCTGAAGGAGGGGCACCCATGCTCGCGAATGCACCTAACCGGATGGCAAGGTGTTGCACTTCAGATTTGAGGGCGCTCAGCAATCTAGTTTGAGGAAAGCTTTGTCACTGTCCTAACGAGAAAATCGTGAATGTAGTCGGAAATAAGTTCGGGGTGTTGGTGCTGTGGTGCATGCCCCGCTTCGGAGAAGAAGATGAACTGTGCTTGTCGCATATTCCCGATCAAAGGAAACCAGTTCTGCCCAGCGGTGCTCGTATCGTGGTCTCCTGCGATTACCAGGATCGGCACATTCACCTGCCCCATGCGATCGCGCCGGTGCTCCTCATCCTTATGGAAGCCCTCTGCCGCCGTGAAGTACGGTGCCAACTCGTCGGGCCTGGAGGGTATCTTGGAGGTAACGTCAGCCCTAGCGTAGATGCGTTCGTGAGATGCCTTGGCCTCGGCACGGCTTGCCTGGGAGGCGGGCTCGAAAAACAAAACCTCCTCATCCGCCAGATCGTTCACAGGCTTGAATGCACGATCGAGAAACACCTGCTGCAGTGGGATATCGTTGTGTCCGGGTGGGTTGGTTCCGATGAGGATCGCGTGAGTAACGCGTTGCGCGTGGTCCAGAAGATAGGTCTGAGCCACAAGTCCTCCCCACGACCAGCCGAGGATGACGAAACGATCGGCCTCGATTGCGTTGGCGAACTCATCGATGAACTTCGACGCCGATGCCATGGAGTCGGGAAGTTTGCCAGTCGAGTAACCGATGCCGGGATAGTCGACGGTGACGACGGTGTACCGCGACGCTAGTCCGTCAAGAAACAACGGATCCCATGTATCGAGCGTCCCGCGTAAGCGGTTGGCGAGAATGATCGTCGGCCCCTGCCCTATCTTGCGGTAGGCAATCCTGTCGCCCTCGACCGTCACGTAGCACGTCGGGGCGGTACCCGCGGAGACCGCGGCATCGACGGCAGCCGCGTGGCCCGCAGTGGGCAGAACGCCGAAGGTTGGCATGCATCGGGCGAAAAAACGCTTCATGACTGTATCTCCTGGAAAGTTGGTGGCTATCTCACCACCGGATCATTGGGAGTGGCTTGAGGGGGTGCAGGACAGCGTGCCGGCATGTCAGCCGAAGAAGGCAGCGGTGGAATCCGGCGTTGGGAAACCGCGCGAATACATCGGCCAGAAATCCTTTCGGAATCGACGCGGTGATGAATCCGCCGGTCACGTCTACCCAGTCGGCCTGCCGGAACACTCCGATCAACTCGCCTTCGGTGCCGCGATAGGGTCGGATCTTGTGATGCTGGCAGATCATGGCGTCCACCAATTCGCCCATGCTCCGGTAATCGGCATCGTCCAGGTAGTCGCTTGCGAGCTGCCGGGACGGCTGCAGGTAATCAAAGGTCCGGCCGGTCCATATCCCCAGGTCGTGAAAGGCGGCAGCGATGCTGATGACAGGCTCTCCGGCCACCGCGGATGGCGCTAGCGCGCTGCAAAAATTGGCGACCCGATACGCGTGGTTGCGATAGGCGATGAAGTCGGCGCCGAGTTGCGCCCTATGCTGTTCAAGAGTGCCGTCGAGCAGCGGCAGTTGGGCAAATAGCCGCGGCTGTCCTTGTTTTGGCTGGCTCATGGCAAGGGCAACAGAGATTCAGGGGCTGACCGTCAGTCGGTGGGAGCGGCGGATACGCATCGCCTGGACCGTCGCGCCAGTCAGGTAGACGAGGAAGCCGATGCCAACCATAGCCTTCAGTGTCGGATCTTCCGGACCGCTGAAGGCCGGATTGCCGATCGGGATGCGCGTGCCGGTCTCCGTCAATCCTGGGATCAGATGGAAGAACAGCGTAAGCGAGTAGCCCAGTACGGCAAGGTAGCGTGCTACGCCCGCTTCCCTATGTCGCTCGCAGGCACTGGCAATGGCGAGCACTGCCAACGTCAAGATTGCCAGTGCATGGGGCGGCCCGAATCCGCCATGGCGGAAAATAAAGAGCCCGGTGAATGCCGTAGCTGCCGTCAGCCATATATAGAGCCGGCCGGATCGCGTCCTCATCTCGATTTCGCCGTGCTTAAACAACGCCACCAGACCACACGCCACTGCCACCAGGGCAATCGAGGTGTGGAGTATTCCGAGCGGACTGAGGTTGAGCATGATGGCACTCCGGGTTCGCTTGCTTAGACGCCGTGGAGGATCCGTATCGGCAGCACGTCTGCGCAGCGGGGGGAATAATCAGGAGCGAACGAAAGCCAACAGGTCCGCGTTAATCGTCTCGGCATGCGTAGTAGGCATGCCATGTGGGAATCCCTTGTATGTCTTCAGGATGCCATTGCGCAACAGCTTTGCCGAAAGGGGTGCGGAGTCAGCATAGGGCACAATCTGGTCGTCGTCGCCATGCATTACCAGCGTCGGCACAGTGATCTTTTTCAGGTCCTCCGTGAAATCGGTCTGTGAAAAGGCGACGATGCCGTCGTAGTGCGCCTTGGCGCCGCCCTGCATGCCCTGCCGCCACCAGTTCGCGATGACGCCTTCGTCCGCCTTGACGCCCGGTCGATTGAAACCGTAGAAGGGACCGGCTGGAATGTCACGGTAGAACTGTGCTCGGTTGTTTGCGACCTGCGCCTGGAAGCCGTCGAAGACGTCCTTCGGCAATCCACCCGGATTGGCCTCAGTCTTGACCATCAATGGTGGCACCGCGGCGATCAGCACGGCTTTCGCAACGCGACTTTCCCCGTGTCGAGCCAGATAGCGGACGACTTCGCCACCGCCGGTGGAGTGGCCGACATGGATGGCGTTCTTCAGGTCTAGATGGGACGTCACCGTTGCCAGATCGTCGGCATAGTGGCTCATGTCGTGACCGCTGGCAGTCTGGGTCGACCTGCCGTGGCCACGCCGGTCATGGGCGATCACCCGGAATCCGTGGTTCAGGAAGAACATCATCTGCGCGTCCCAGTCGTCCGCGCTCAGCGGCCATCCGTGGGAGAAAACAATGGGCTGGCCACTGCCCCAGTCTTTGTAAAATATGTCGACGCCGTCCTTCGTTCTGACCGTATGCATGGCATTGTCTCCTTGTTGGTTGCCCCTGCTCGCCGGGGCGGTCGCGTTGGTGGCGGCGTCCGCCGCGCGAGACATCGTGAACAATGCCGCCACTGACGCGACGGCCTTCAGGACGCCACGGCGCGTCGCTGTCATCACCGACCCGTTTTCGTCGTTCATTTTGCGCTTCCCCTTGCGTCCGATCAGTACGGTCCCCTATAGACCTGGTCGGCTACCGGCTTTGCCCGGCCGTTGAGCTTGCCGCCCTCACTGAGGAAATCGTTGTAGGGATCCACAAGCAGCAATCCTGTGGAAGCCGCGGGATACGTCCCTGGCTTCGCATCCATTTGCTGGTAATTATTTCTTGAAACCTTGGCCCCCGGCTACGTAAAATCGGCAAATGTCGCCTGGACTTGCATGGCAACCCGCCGTGAAGGGCCGCCCAAGGAGCAATCCATTGACGAAGCTGGTCTGCCCGGAGTTCGACGAATTCGAGGCGGCGCTTTACGGCGTCCAGGGAAGGTATGTCTTGCGGTCCCGGCCGCAGCGAGACTGGCAGCTCAAGGTGATCGACCTCAATGGCGTGGCGATCATGATGGGCCGGGAGGGCGCCTCCACGGCCTATTCGGGTATCGGCATGCCCGACTACTTCAATGTCTTCGTGCCGTTGAGTGCACAACAATGCACCATTGTCGATGGCCGTGCCTTCGACGAGCGCACGGTCGGCTGGATGGCGCCCGACCAGATGTTCCACATCGTTGCGGAGCGGGCGGCAAGCTGGCTGACGGTGGCGATATCGGCGCCATTGGTCCTGCACTGGGTCCACACGCACGTCGACGAGTTCGACGCCACGCTGCTCTCCAACAATCTGGTCTGCACCGGTCGAAACGGCGTGCCGCAACTGCTGGCAACGATTCGGCGCATCTTGCGCGTCGAGCGCGACGACCCAGACCAATTGCGCCATCCGGCCGCCACGCTCACGGCTCGCGCCGAGCTGATCAACCTCGTGTTTCGCGCCGTGCTGACGGTCGGCGATGGCGCGACCTATCTCCGGCTCAACCCTCGTCATCGGTAGATCCTGAGCAGGGCGCTGGGCTACCTCAAGTGCGTGGGGGAAACGACGGTCCTTGTGGACGACCTCTGCGCGGCTGCCGATGCATCCGAACGCACGGTTCGCAACGTGTTCCATCGATACCTGGGCATGGGACCGCATCGCTACCTAGCGCTGTACCGCATGCATGCTATTCGCGCAGCCCTCTGCAATGCGATGCCGGGCGATACGGTATCCGCGATCTGCGGACGATTTGGTGTCTGGGACTTTGGCCGGTTCGCGGCGCTCTATCGCGCCTACTTTGGGGTTCTCCCATCGCAGACGCTTCGACGGCGCCGGCGTGGATGAGGGGGAGAATTTGGATAGGTTGGGGCACCAGCGGACGGGCGACTGCAATGCGAGATAGCAGGCGCAAACGTCTCCGATACGCCGTGGTATGTGGCGAACCTGACATAGAGCGGACCGTGGGCCTGGACAACGGCGATCCCTTTATCATGCTCTGGATTGGCTATGCGGAACAGCCGTCGACAAGCGATCGCCCGCGTCGGTCGATCAACTGCCAAAGCGACAGTGGAAGCGGATGACTGTTGGACTCGGATAGCTGCCACCGAGTTGTGGAGGAGTCGAACGGCTCAGAAGGGTCGGGAAGCGACGCCCGGGATCAGGAAGGCCAAGGCTGCTGATCGGCCATCAGGGCCATTTACCGAAGGCCATTGTGGTAGACGAAGTCGGCCTGCACCTTGGGATCGAAACGCACGCATCCCACCTATTTCCACGCGAACTCATTTCCCCTGGGCATTGGAACCATAGATACATGCCAGCACTGCAATTCACACGAGGATCCCGCGAGCCCAGATCCGTGAAGGTACCCCGCCAGATCGAAGACCTATGACCTCGACCGCGAATCGCTGCGCGAGCAACGTAATCTGTGTGAGTTAGGTGTTGCGGAAGCAAGCGTAGGCTCCCACGGAGGACAGGAAAATGAGACCTTCTTAGTTCCTACGTTCTTAGGAGCCGTTTTGCGAGTATTGCTTTAAGGTCTCGCCGGGTGTCGCTTATGATGTGTATGTAAATGGTGTCGTTTGCAATCTGGTAGATGATTCTGTTCATGCCGCTGATGACTTGATAGTATTTCGTTGGTTGGAAATCTATCAACTCGGGTGGGTTGCTGCCCTTCAGTGGGAAATCTTCTACCTGCTTGATTGATTGTTGAATCTTGTTTCTGGTCTCAAGCCAAGCTTTGTTGCCAAATTTATTAATGATGTACCGTCGCAAGTCTTGCAAGTCGGACTTGGCAGGCCCGAGAATTACAGACTTCATTCGATCCCTTCCTCCCTGTCCATCCGCTCCAGTTCGGCAAACACTTCGTCCGTCGGGGTGAAGTTGCCCGTCTCGATGTCATTCTGACCCATCGCCAGAATCTTCAGAAGGGCAACCGTCTGTTGCATGTCCTCATAGGATTGGGCATCCTGCACGACTACCTTTGCCTCGCCGTTCTGTGTGATCAGCATGGGCTCGCCGCTCTCGGTGATCTCCCGGACGATTTCTGCTGCGTGGCTTTTCAGATAGCTTATAGGCTTGACCTGACTCGGTTTCATATCCGCTCCCTAGGCTTGAGACTACCGGTCCAAATATAGACCTGAATTCAGACTGCGTCCAGCACAAGGAATTTCCTGCGCTATGCAGTGGCGTATAGGGCAGGCAATCGATGCATGTCCTCGGTGAGGAGCCGACTCTACCAGTGGGCGCCAGACCTAGCCCAGACAGCCGCGTAAAGTTTTCCGCCCCGTATAGGTCAGGCAGCCATCGCTGTGGGCCAATAGTCCACTCATTTGACGCTCGACGTTACCTAAACTGCATTGGCCGCCCGGCTTGGGCGGGGAAGGAGTGCGTTTTTAATCACGCATAGATATGCGGAACGTTCTTCGCCTAGTACAGTCATCCCGAGAACAGACATGACGCATGTCCATGTCGATGATCTGCCGGCTGTAACGCAGCGTTGAATGACCGCTGTACTTCAGAAGTTGACGCCGGAGCCGTACTGGGGCGAACGACGGCAGCGGGTCGGGAAGAGCCGACTGGCACTCGCTCTCGCAACACGCCTGCTGGGCACGCACCGGAGGCCCGCCCTCGCCCCCAAAGCCCCAATCGCGCGCCGCAGTACATGCTTCCAGCAACAGTATTTCGCTACGAAAAGAATCTCTCGGCTAAACCGCTCTGCGCGGCATTGGAGTCTACGGGCATCGAATCATTGCACTTGATCAGCTTGCCAGACAGGATCTTCAGAAGTGGCGGAATGGGGTTCCGCATCGCGCCTGGGTGCGCGAGGTATCCCCTGCATGGGCTCGGCAACCCGGCCCATGCGGAGCCAGCGACGCATTCCCGAGTGTCCAGCGCTTGACATCTCGGCTGGCGCGAGCTTTGCTGGCAAAAGGAAGCGGCTCTCCAGTTATCGCCCATGCCCTTGCAGACGTCCCCTTCGCCCTCCGCCCGTACTTGGGCCCTCCACTGCACGCTTTTTCGCGGGCAGATGCCGCCACGCGCCTGCCTGTACCTGCTCGCGGACCTGCGCCGGGGCGTTGCGCTGTCGGCCATTCTGGCCGAGCAGCCGATGGGTGGTGCCTTGGCCGCGTGGCTAGAAGCGGCCGCGATCGGCAGACCCCCGCCACAGGCGCTGCAGTCGACCGAGCTGCCCTCGGAGCAAGACCGGCGGGCTCTTTACGCTTGGATTGCGGCGCACGACGTCGTCTTGGAGCCGCAGACTCTCGGTGGGTGTTTCTGGAAGCCTGTCAATCAACTCTTGCGCTCGGCGTGGGAAAGCCTCGGTCTGGCGCCCGGCGCAGTCGGCGAGATGCCGACCTGGTCCGGCGCGCAGCAGGGGCTGGACCGCTGGTTTCGCGAACATTGCCAGCACGTCAGCGGGGCTTGACACCGCGTGCGGCCGGCGTCGGCGACATTGGCTACCCCGGTGGTGCGGGGCGGCGCTAGCCGCTGCAAGTCCTGATGTCCGACAAGAAAAACCTCTCGGCGCGGGAGTGTCCGAGGGGCTGAAGGCCTACACGGGCAGTGTATGGTGCCAGCCGACCTTGCCGCATCACCCAAATTGGTGATTACGTAGAGTGGACTTCCGGCGCGGCCAGTCTCCAGACCTCGGTCCATCGCTGTCCTGCCTGTGAACTCCACCGAAGTTGGGCGAGGAGGACCTTGATTTCCGGGGAAGGCCAGCGACCCGACGGCCGAATTTGGCCAGAAAGCGACGGCCTGGCTCTCAGACTGAATGGCCGAAGCTCTGCCACAGCGGACGCGTGCACTATATGGAGCTTGCCGGGCCGCCGTTAGCGAGTTCCTCTTTCGGTTGCTTCCAGTCCCGCCTTTCAAGTCGAGCGCATTGTCACCAAGTTAAGCGCCGCCAGTGGTCCTCCAGGAAATTGGTGCTGCCTTCCGCCCACATCGAGCGAACCGAGATCGATGCTGAAAAACCCAAGACGATCGATCAACGTGGCCACCTCGGCTTTGGCGTTCGCATCGTCACCCGATAAAAACAACACGCGGCGGCCACCTTCTGCTTGCGGATCGCCAGACACCAGCGCGGGTTGCAGGTGATTGAACGCCTTGACAACACGCGCGCCGGGCACGAGGTCTGCAAACACTGCGCTCGAAGAGCGGCCATGCAGGTCCGCGGGGCGAAACAGCGGGGCCTCAATTGGGTTGTTTGCGTCGACGACAATCCGCCCGCCAAATTCGGGCAGCCCGCTCAGTGCCAGTGGCAGCTTCGACCAGTTCACAGCCACCAGCACGATGTCCTGCGCTGCGGCTTCCTCGCGCGTGCCCGGGCGAATCGAAGGCCCGATTGCTTTCACGGCATCCCGAAGCGTTTCAGGCCCACGGCTGTTGGCCACCACCGCCTGGATGCTGTGGCGTGCCAGCGCCGTGGCGAACGCCATGCCTATCGCGCCCGCGCCGATGATGCCAATGGTCTTTCCGTAGCTTGCTTGCATGACGAACTCCTTGTTTAAGCGGTGAAGCCGCCATCGGCAACGATCTCGGCACCGGTCACGAAGGCTGCGTCCGGGCCGGCGAGGAATGCCACCACGCCGGCAATCTCATGTGGCTGCCCGTATCGGCCCAAGGCAATGCCGGGCCCTACGATCTCGCTAACCGGGCCGCCGGCGGGGTTCATATCGGTGTCGGTCGGGCCAGGGTGGACGGTGTTGACCGTGATGCCTTTCGGCCCCAGATCACGCACCAGACTGCGATTGAAGCCTGCAATTGCACCCTTGGTCAGCGTGTAGAGCGATGCCGTGGGAAACGCTGCGTAGCGCACCATCGACGAACCGATGTGGATCACGCGCCCGCCCGCCTTCATATGCCGCACCGCTTCCTGTGTGGCCACAAATACGCCGGTAACGTTCACCGCAATCATGCGCTCGTAGGTGTCGAACGGGATGTCCTCGATAGCGCTGCCCAAGCCCAGGCCAGCGTTGTTGACGAGGATGTCGAGACCACCGAATGCGTCGACCGTCGCGGCCACGGCTAGGCGCACCGCGGCAGGATCGCCGGCGTCTGCGGCGAGCGCGATGGCCCGGCCGCCGGCCGCTTCGATCTCGCGTACCACCGTGGCGGCCTTATCCGGTGAGGCACTGTAGGTCAGCGCCACGGACGCGCCGTCGGCGGCCAGGCGGCGGGCAATGGCGGCGCCGATGGAGCGCGAACCGCCGGTAACAAGGGCGATCTTGCCGGCCAGGGAAAGCGTCTGTTGAATCATTTTTTTCTCCGGTTGGGGTGAATCACAAGGTGTGAACGAAGTATGGGCCTGCGATTCCCCGGTGATTAGTCACGAATGACTGGAATCATCTTCAAGCGATCGTGTAAGCTGAGTCGGATGGAAACCCTCGCCAACCTCGAATCCTTTGTGCGCAGCGCCGAAACCGGTAGCTTTTCGGCGGCGGGTCGCCGACTGGCCCTGACGCCCGCGGCCGTCAGCCGCAACGTGGCCATGCTCGAGCGCAATCTGGGCGTGCGACTGTTTCAGCGCTCGACACGCAAGCTGACGCTTACCGAGGCTGGCGAACGCTTCCTTGCATCCATCGGCGGCAACCTGGACGCTCTGCAAGCCGCCATCGCCGCCATGTCGAACGACCACGGCGAACCGGCTGGCGTGCTGAAAGTCAGCCTGGCCCCGTCGTTCGGCATGGCTTACGTGCTGCCGTTGCTTCCCGATTTCCTGAAGCGTTATCCGGCGATCCGCCCGGAATGGCATTTCGAGAATCGCGCGATCGATTTGATTGCCGAAGGGTTCGACGCGGCTATAGGCGGGGGCTTCGAGCTGGCGCCGGGTCTCGTGTCGCGCGCACTGGCACCGGCGCATGTCGTCGCGGTGGCGTCGCCTGCGTATCTGCGGGAACGCACGCTGCCTGCCGATCCATCCATGCTGAACGTCATGGATGGCATCGTCATGCGCTCCGGACGCACAGGACGCACGCGCCAATGGGCCATGCGCGATGCCGCCGGCAACGAGGTTGCCGCGACCATGCCCGAACGCATTGTGGTGAGCGACCCGGCCGCCATGCGTGAAGCCGCGCTACTGGGGCTCGGTGTGACACTGCTGGCTGTACCTGATGTGTTGCCATGGATTGAACGTGGCGAACTGGTGCGCTTACTGCCACGCTGGTATGCCGATGCAGGCGCCATTTCGTTGTACTACCCTACGCGCACACTGATACCAACCAAGACGCGCGTATTCATCGAGTACGTTGTGGAAGCATTTCGCCAAATGCAGATGGCCGAACGCCTGGCAGGCAGCCTCGGTATTTAGCGTTGCCTGCCGAGACATGCCGCTTCGGCGTCCGCTCTGGCCCGAACTTGAGTCACTCGCCAAGCTTTAATGAAGAGCAGGAGTGGGTCGACTGCTGCCTGTCGCCGGTGACCTTGTCGACCCGGCGACGGCGGAAGTAGCCCCGACCTTCATGTCATCGCAACGCTACCCGTCGCGCCCGAGTCCAGGCAATCTCACGATTTCCGCTTTTCCAGTCTCACGAAAAGCGCCCTAGTCTCACTAATTCCGTTTCCCTGCAAAAACTGTGAGGAATCGGAATTCTCGAGACTGCGTTCTCCGAAAAATCAACGACTTAGCGTCCAATTCGGTCCGCGCTCGTTCGGATGAGAACCGGAAATAGCGAGACTGACCTGAATTGAAGCGCGAATTCGTTGGACTGCCCCGCACCGGTCGCTCACTGTCTCTTTGACCCTTCTGAGTCATTCAAGGGTTCTTCGCGTGGGTCTGCTACCGCCTTCAAACCGGCCAATCGCCCTTTGTTCCATACTCTGGAAATCAACTGATGTAGCGCGGTGCTTTGCGTGTAGTCTCGTCGCAGACCTGTCTGAGGTTCGGTCTTCAGAGGCAAGTTGACCAAAGACCCTGGCCGAGAGCCAGGCCAGGGGAAACTCAAATTGTCTAAGCGAAAGAAAATCAACGTTGTCGGTACAGTCGGTACCGGCGCCATTGGCCGGGGCATCGCCCAGATGCCGCGCAGGCAGGCCTGACCGTCGATCTGTACGACATCAACGCGCAAGATGTGGCTGCCGCGCGCCAGTAGCTGCAGGATACCTTCGCTAAGCTGGCCGACAAGGGCAAGATCAGCGCCGCCGACAGCGAAGCGGCGCTGGCACGCGTCAAGGCATGCAACGCGCTGGAAGACCTGGCCGCCTGCGAAATGGTGGTGGAAGCGATCGTCGAAAAGCTGGAAGTAAAGCGCGATCTGGTCGCCAGCGGCGCGTGGGTGCCGCCGGATCATTCGGCGCAGTACACGCGTGCGGTGGAGCCGCTCGGAGCCCGCGCGGTCGCGTCTTCACGCAGACGGACGTGACGCCCGCTGCGCCGAAAGCCTGGCCACCGCGAGCACCAGCAGGCCGCTCGCCATCCCGAGGCAGCCGCGCACAGGCAGAGATCTTCGCTTCGCGCCGCATGCTCACGACCTCAGGCCGCTTTGTGGAGCCTACGCACCGTATGCCGCCATGAAGACCCGAACGGCCTCGCGCAGAAGAGCCCTGTTTTCCCGGGTATCCGGCATCTCGAGCTTCAGCAGTCCGCGGATGTGCCCGGAGCCCAGGAACATCGACAGGAACAGGTCCGCCGCCTGAAGCGGGTTCCGCACCTTCAGCGTGCCCGCCGAGTCGGCACGGCGCAGGTATGCAGCCAGCTCGCCGTTCACACGCTCCGGGCCGTCCTTGTAGAACGCACGGCAGGCTTCCGGCTGCGCCCCCGCGACGCCGTAGACAGAGCGCAACGCGCCCAGGGCGTCGTCCCCGCGCGCCAGTGCGAGAAACCGGGCGCCGATCGCCAGCAGCGCCTTCTCCGGCTGGTCCGGGTCCAGCGCCCCGGCGCCCGGGACGCCAGCCACCACTGTCGCCGTCCTGTCGCGCACGACCGCCTGGAACAGCCTCTCCTTGGAGCCGAAGTTGCTGTACACGGTCATCTTTGCCACACCGGCGTCCGCGGCGATGGCATCCACGCTGGCACGCTCCAGGCCATGCTCATTGAAGTGCCTTTGCGCCGCTTCCAGAATGCGCCGCAGGCGCTCGGGATCGCGTGGCCTCCCGCGTTGGGGCTTGGGAGCGGGAACTGGGGGGCGGGCCATGGGCAGATTTAGTGGATTCGACAGTTCATTATAGCTCGCGCGCATTATTGGACTTGTGGTCCAGTAACTGACGGCGGCCCGAGGAACCCCCATGACGCAACAGATACGACCGACTGGACCTCGCAGCAGGCGTGGCGGGCACCACCCGCGACGCCGCGGCGATCGCGTGTCCATGCCGAGCAAAATCACGAAATAGGTCTCCGCCGCGCTGAGCAGGGTTACGAGGAACATCACCCCCAACGGTGGGCAGGGCGAGCAGCGGCAGCAGCGGGCCATCAAGCAGGGCGGACTGTGGAAGATTAATTGGACTTGACAGTTTGCTATTCCCGTCTCACATTACTATACTTGTAGTCCAATAATTCATCCGCCTATGACTTCCTCTTCTTGTAGCAGCCGCAGGCCGGCCCCGCTGCCCGTCTCGAGCGCGTAACGCTGGACGATATTGCGCGCCAGGCCCAGCCCGCCCCCATCCACAACACGGAGCTCATCACCATGAATGACGTCATCATCATCGGCGGCAGCTTTGCCGGCCTCGCCGCCGCCCTGCAGCTCGGCCGTGCCCGCCGCAAGGTCACCGTTTTCGATACCGGCTTGCCGCGCAATCGCTTCGCCGGCCACTCGCATGGCCTGCTCGGCCACGATCACAAGCCACCGCTGGACATCCTAGCCGAGGCGCGTCAGCAACTGGCGCGTTATCCCACGATCAGGCTGGTCAGTGCCCGGGCCGACAGCGTCTCCGGCGCCATCGACCGTTTCTCCGTCCTTACTGGCGATGGCGAAAGCCTTGAGGCGCGCCGCCTGATCCTGAGCTATGGCGTCGCCGACCAGATGCCTGATGTTCCCGGCTTTGCCGAAAGCTGGGGCACGTCCATCGTGCCCTGCCCCTATTGCGACGGCTTTGAAGTCGCCGGCCAGCATTGGGGCCTCGTCTGGTCCGGCCCGCAGTCGCACCAGTCTGTCAGGCTGTTCCACGATTGGACCGACAAGTTGACTGTCTTCGCCGATGGTCACGACATTCCGCCCGATATCCAGGTCGATCTTACGCGCCGCACCATACCTGTTGTCGATGGCCGGATCATCGAGATCGCCCATCACAAGGGCCATATCACCACCGTCAATCTCGATACCCGCCGCAATATCGCGGTCGACATCCTGTTCGCCCATCCGCGCAACAAGCCGTCCGCAAGCCTGCATGAATCACTGGGCCTCGCCACGGTGGATACGCCCGTCGGCATCGCCCTCAAGGTCGACGAGCGCCGCCAAACCAGCATGCCCGGCATCTACGCCGCCGGCGATCTCGCCACGCCCTTCTTGCCCTCGGTCACGCTTGCATCATCGCAGGGCGCGATGGCGGGTATCTTCGCCCAGCAGTCGATGCTGGTTTGAGGGCATAGATTCCCGAGGGCGTGATCCGCAAGACCTGCCGCTAATCATGTGTGTGCGTGGCGGGTCATGCCGGGCACTAGGCCTCATCATGGAGTGTTATGAGCGTGCTTGAACTGAAGGTTCCTCCCCCCATCGTGGCGCTTGTCTTGGCGCTTCTTATGTGGCTGACGCCAGCCGTCGTGGGCCTTGTGCAGATTCCCTATCCGGCCCGCGTGCTCTGCGCTGTCGTTTTGGTGTGCGTCGGCCAAGGCATCAGCATCGCCGGAATGGTTGCGTTTCGGCGCGCCAAGACCACCGTGAACCCGGTTAAGGCAAGCTTGGCGTCCTCGTTGGTCATCCAAGGCGTGTACCGCTATACGCGCAACCCCATGTATGTCGGGCTCTTGCTTACCCTGTTGGCGTGGGCAGTGTTTCTGGTGAATCCACTCGCCGTCCTATGGGTGGTCGTGTACGTCCTTTACATCACTCGGTTCCAAATCATTCCGGAAGAACGTGTGTTGGCGTCTCTATTTGGGGCAGAGTACGAGGCTTACAAAGGGAGGGTACGCAGATGGGTATGAGGCCTGACGGAGCACGCGCATGTCGAACGGCCGCTTCTGGCCGAGAGCGGCCAAATAGTGCTCTCGTGCCACGCAGTTGGGGGACTCCAGGTTTCTCAATGGAAAAAATAGGGATGATGGCCAAATGATGGATTGATCACAGATCGACAGGCGCGTAAATCAGAAGACGTCAGCTTGGAATCCGCGATCAATCCGAGTGAGGCAGCCATGACCTTGTCCGATCCCGAAAGGCTTGCTCAGTATGTCCGGGCCCTTCCCGACTTCGTTGTCTATAAGACCGTTGATGGCAACTACAACCATATCGGTGCGACCGTTGCCGATGCGGTTCTCCAAGCCAATTTGCGATATGCAACGCATGTGAAGCCGCGTGTGAACCGAATTCTGGCGGTTTATCCAACGGCGCGGACGACCCGTGCTGTTCTTGCCCTGTTGGGGACAATCAGCGCCACGGACTTCCTTCATTGGCGAGGCCAAGATCGCGCCGAACGCTTTTGTCACATTCTTGGCCTGTTCGCCTCGGAAGGCATAGATACTGAGGTGCACCTGCGCGACTGGCTATCCGACAGTGCGAGTCCGCAAAAGCTGCGGTCCATCAAGGGCATTGGCCCGAAGACAGTGGACTACTTCCGAATCCTGGTAGGAGTATCCACCAGTGCAATTGACCGACATCTCCGCAACTTTCTCTGGTTGGCCGGGCTGATCCCGAGTGGTTATGCTGATGACCAAGCCGTGATCAATGGCGCAGCCGACATCCTTGGCATCGACCGCGCCCACTTCGATCACAGCATCTGGCAGTACATGAGCAAGCGTGGGACGACATCTGGCATCGCCGGTTCGAGTCGCGGCAGGGCCTGTGACTTTGGGGCATCGTTGCAATGAAGGCCAAACAGGCGAACAGCGTGCCGGGGGGGGAAGGGTTGCAGCACGCCTGAGCTACGGCGAGGTGGAGCCGGTCCGCTGAAAGCCGTGGGCAAGAGCACGCCTGCCGGCTCTTGGGAGATGCGCTATGGATACTCCATTTGCCCACGGTACGTTCGTCAAGGTGCTAAACGCACGTACACCGCGTACCGAATTTCTCGTCGGCCAGATAGTGCAAATCGTCGCCTACGGCAAGCGGTCCGGTGTTTATGCCGTGTTCTTCGATGGCGAAATGTTTGCACCATTCCGGCATGAGGACTTTGATGTGGTGCGACATAGCGAGTGAACTTGCCTTGCGCCAACGTATAGACGGTGCCTGAACCGGTCTCCAATCAGCCAGAATGAGACCGTCCCCGACTTTACTTCGGGCGACCGTCTCAACGTCAAGATTGGACGACAATTCTTACCGTTGCGACTGCTCTAGATCTCGGAGTGCATTCTCGCGATGTCCGACCCGCCGTTAGCGACGGAAACTCTGCCGTTCCGGCCATCCGCTCGCATATAGATCGGTGGCCGAGACACCGGTCGGACCGTGCGTGCAACGCTGAACAGTGTCATGAAGAGTTCCGGGGCAAGCGTCATGCGCGACGAAGTACTATCAGCGCTGTACGCGGTCGCACCGCTGTCTGTTCACTCGGCATCGAGCTGCATCAGAGCGCTGACATGAGCCATCGTACTCGTGGCCAATGCGTCAAGGCTATAGCCTCCTTCCAGGATCGATACGATGCGGCCGTCGCACGTCTCGTCGGCAATCTGCATCAGTTCCTTGGTGATCCAATGGAAGTCGCTGTCCTCCAGGTTCATGCCAGCGAGAGGATCCAGGCGGTGCGCGTCGAATCCGGCGGAGAGAATGAGGATTTCGGGGGCGAAAGCCCTTAGCGCGGGAAGCACGAGGGCGGAAATCGCGGCACGGAACTTCGCCGGCTCACAGCCGCGAGGCAATGGAACGTTGACAATATTGTGGTTCACCCCTGTCTCGGACCGGGCTCCAGTACCGGGATAGAAAGGCGACTGGTGGCTGGATGCATAGAACAGCTCCGGGCGGTCGAAGAATGCTGCCTGCGTTCCATTGCCGTGATGCACATCGAAATCGACCACAGCGACGCGCTCGAGTTTGTGGACCTCATAGGCGTAGGCTGCCGCGATCGCCGCCTGGTTGAAAATGCAAAAGCCCATCGCCTTCGCCGGTTCAGCGTGATGGCCGCACGGCCGCGTCGCGCAGAACACGTTACGCGCCTGGCCGTCCATCACCGCATCGACACCCGCGCAAGCAGCGCCGACGCAGCGCAAGACGGCTTCCCACGAGCCCGAAGACATGACCGTATCGCCCGCGTCCAGCGGCACGTATCCCTGGGTGGGGGCGCTTTGCGCGATCTCATCGATGTAGTGCGAATCGTGGATCAATTGCAACTGCTCGACGGTGCCCATTGGCGCATCGCGCCATTCCAGCGAAGCGAACTCCGGCGTTCGCAACGCCTGCACGACGGCTCTCAGGCGTTCGGGCGACTCCGGATGGTGCGGCCCGGGGCGGTGTTCGAGACACGCGGTGTGGGTATAAATAATCGTAGTTGTCATGTTCGGCTGTACTCGGTTTCAACCGGCGACGCGTTCCCTGAATCGCACACTGGTGGCCTACGTCGATCGTCACGGCAATCCCATCAGATATGTAATATATCAGGAGAGCGCGAACACCAACTGTCCAGCCGTTTTTTGAAGAGTCGCAGCGCCAGCCCGGCACGGTCGCGCGTTTTGTGCGTAGTAGTTATCGTTTTGATGGGTGGCCCCGTCGGACGGTGGCGCTAGCCGGAAGTGGCAGAGTCCGGCTCAGGGGGGCGGTTGAAGCCGCGATGGCCCGCTCCAGGTCCAGCCGGCTAAGAGCCGCTGCCGTGTGTGCCCGGCGCTTGGCCGGGGCTTGATCTTGTCGCATTTGGTCTTCGGCGGGCTCTTTCCGCCGAACGTTCATGAACCGCCGTTCATCCGCGAAGAGAAGGTCTCTAGCCGACCCATCGCGGTCATCCTCCGGCTGTCAGTGGGCGGCTGCATTCTGACGGATTTCAGCCAGTCGAAGGTGGATGAAAGGCGGCCCGCGTGGGCGGAGGTGGCCGAGTGATTTCCCGGTCATCGCATGCCTGGCGGCGCTGCAGGGCCAGGCTTCTGGCGGATGGGGTGATGCGAGCGTTTCCGATGCTGTCGTCCATTTGAGTCGAGTGATGTGGCTCGCGCTCAGCGTCACTCGCCTTCTTCAAGCTTCTGCAGAATCGAGCGCAGAGTATCCGCAAACTGTGTGCGCGTGGGTACATCCATGTAGTCGAAGAAACGGGCGTAGTGTGCGTAGTAGCGGCTCATGGCCGTCTCGGCAACTTCGACGCCTTTTGAGGTCAACGTGACCAGCACAGCCCGTCGATCCTTGTCGCTGCGCGAGCGCGTAATGAGGCCAGCCGTTTCCGCGCGATCAATCCGGTTTGTGATGGCTCCCGATGTAACCAGCACCATGCCCTGCAGCGCCGTCGCGTTCAGACAGTAGGGCGCTCCGTTGCGCCGGAGCGCGGCAATGATCTCGAAGGTTTCCCACGTCAGCTCCAGCGGTGCAAGCAGCTCGTCGGTGGTCTTGCGCACTTGCGCGCCGATTTTGACGAGGCGGCCGGCCAACCCGGTAGGCCACACCTGAAGTTCTGGGAGCTCTTTGCTCCATTGGTCGACGATGACGTCGATGCAGTCTTTATTCATAGTTGTTCGCAGGCTACTTTCTGATGTTGTCGTGCATTTGCATTGGTGCCCAGGCCAGATCCCTGCCACGCCACGGATACCAAACGTTGACGCCTTCTGCTAGCACGACCTGATGCTTGCCGCAAGGGTGTTTGTCCTAGTGATAAATATTTCAACGTTAAGAGATCATATATTCGTTTACTTTACATGAAGGGACGTCCATGAGCAATGTTCTACGTAGGCAAGAAGTGACTTCTGTCAATGTCGGAGGCCAGGAGTCGCAGGCCATCGCCGAGGAGATTCCCGTTATCGAGGTGGGTCCGTACCTCGCGGGTGCTCCTGGCGCTCTCGAGGATGTAGCTCAGCAAATCCGCAAGGCCTGTACCGAGATCGGCTTCTTTTATATCGTCAATCACGGCGCATCTCAGGCAACGGTGGACCGGGTGTTCAAGGCGATGGAAAGGTTTTTCACGCTGCCTGCGTCCGAAAAAGTCAAGGTGCGCATGAACGAGCACCAGTCGGGCTGGCAAGCTCCGAATGTCGCCATCCATGGCGACAGCTTCGACAAGGTGGTTAAACCACAAGCCACGGAGGCATTCAAATTCGGCCCGGAGCTCGATCCGACGGATCCCGATTTCCGGGGCAGCAAGCGTTTTCGCGGGCATAACCAATGGCCGGAAGCTCTGCCCGAAGAAGACAAGCGAGCGTTCCTGCGTTACCACGCAGAGTTCAACGAACTTGCCAAGTGCCTCCTGGCGCCGGTCGCGGTTGCGTTGGGCCAGTCTCCCGATTTCTTTGACGGGGCATTCCGGAAAACCGACTCCGTGATGCGAAGCGCTTACTATCCCGTGGTCAAGCCGGAGGACAACCAGTTTGGTTTGCCCGGACACACGGATCTGAGTTTCCTCACCATGATTCCGCCGGCCACGGCTCCTGGTCTGCAGATTCTGACTGCGACCGGTACGTGGATAGACCAGCCAATCGTCGAGGGCGGCATTCTGGTGAACACGGGCGATACCCTGCGCACTTGGTCCAACGACCAGTTTATCGCCACGCCGCATCGTGTGCTTGCGTCGACCAAGGAAGAGCGCTATTCGGCCATCTTCTTCCTTTACCCGAATCTGGACGCTGTTATCTCATGCGTGCCGACCTGCTGCAGTGAAGACTATCCGAAGAAATACGCGGACCAGACGTTCGCAGATTTCTATGCTGGATACTCTTCCCGGAATTTCGGGTACGCCGAGAAAAAGGCTTAAAGCCTCCATGCGCAATCGCGCAAGATCAGGGTTGTTGCCGATCGGCTGGGAAACACACTTGACTCCTGAGATGGGCGCATCTCCTCAGATGATTCTCAATCATCAGTCTTTGAGGATCTCGAAGAGCTGCCGTCCCTCTCACAGGAGGCGCGGATTCTGTTGAAGGAAGAGCGCCTCGATCCCACCGACACGTAAGCGTGTCCTGAAGGCCGTTTGTTCACACGATGACCACATAGCCATTCTGAATCCCCCCAGATCCGGGTGAATCAGAAAAATGGAAGCGCGTGCACGTAGCCAGCGGCCGGGTTCGAAGAATTACACGACCTTATAGCCGTTTTCGGCGCGCGCTGGGCGCCGCAATCACGCTGGAGCAGCATCCTCGGGATCTTCGCGGTCATGGCGACAGGGCAGGGGGTTCAATACTTTGCCTTATGCGAAGGCTGCATCGATCCAATTGCCAAATTCACTTGCCAGGTGCCATTGATGGCCCGAAACGACTTGCGGCAGGATCAGCAGGGGAAATTCGACCAGAAGTTTGGCTCTGAAGCCTGCGCCTTCATTGCGAAACTGATGGCGAACGCCTCCTAAAGCAATGCCTTTGGCGCTTCGGGCCACTCCGGCAATCTGGAGGGGGTACGCATGGTCTGGAGGGGATCGCAGGCTCGATAGGTCGGAGTAGTTGATGAAGAAGCAGGTGGCAAATGGCGCGCCACCGGTGGTTTCGACCACTTCCTGAACGCCATCAACATTCGTGCGAATAATGTAGTGGTCAGGCGCGGCTGAGAGCATTGCCAGTTCGTCGTTGTTCCGGGTGCGCTCGTGGAACCAGTCTACGAAATGTTCTGCTGTACCCCCGGAGACGATCAGCTCTGTCACGGAGAAGCGGCGGGAGCCGCGAGACATGGCAGCCGTCAGGTCAGCGAGCGGCGAGGAGATTCCTAGCTCAAGACGCAGCGCCTTCATCAAGCCCTCCGCGCCGAGTTCCAGCTTGCGATCTAACAATTGGCGACGAAGGGTCGCCAGGTCCTGGTTGGCAGGGCTGACTCCCAACTTTCTTAGAACGGTCTGTGCACGGCGCTGCTCCCACTCAAGGACCGCCTGGCGTGGGATTTCGCGACCGTTGATAATCGTCCGAATCGAAGGATTGACGTGCAGTTTCGTCTTCATCTGTCCTACTATAGCAACTATAGTTGCTATAGGCGAGGAAAAAAGCGTGTCGTTGGACGATGGCTTGCGGCGATCAAGAACCAGGCCGAAAGCGGGGGGGGCACCGTAGCGGCCGCGTAGGTGGTCCAGTTGGGGCTGCGAATCGGCTCATATAATCTTCACTCGCGACTGAGAAGGGACAGGTACATGCGCCGAAACAACGACGAAGCAGGGACAGAGCTAAAGAAGGGAAGCCGGCCGGGTGGTCGCGCAGCATTGGTCGTGGCGGCGATCCATCAGGCGACGTTGGCGTTGCTTGAGGAAATCGGCTACGACAGGATGGAGATTCCCAGCATCGCCGATAGAGCGCAAGTTAACAAGACCTCCATCTATCGACGATGGCCGAACAAGGCCGAGTTGGTTTTGGACGTATTGCTTGAGCAGACGAAGGCAAGCGTGCCATTGCCCGATACGGGCAGTGTCAGGGAGGATCTCCGGCTGCTGTTGCATGGCGTTGCCAACCAACTTGCCACGCCTTTTGCGCGTGGTTTGCTTCTGGCCTTTATCGGATCAGGCCACGATGACCCCACGATACAGTCAACGCGTAGCCGATTCTGGGCCGAGCGGTTTCACGTGAGCGGCAAGCTGGTTGAGCGCGCAGTGGCCCGCGGGGAGCTGCGGCCCGAAACGAATCCTCGCGTGTTTCTTGAGTTGGCTTGCTCTCCGCTTTTTTTTCGAAGCCTGGTCGCTAATGAGGCAATCAGTGATGGTTACATCGACGCGCTCGTTGAGCTTGCTGTCAGTGCCTCTCGTCCGCTCCGTTAGAACGCCAAGACAATGTTCCCACGTGTTGCGCTGACGCTGCC
The DNA here is from genome assembly GCF_000611125.1 of Cupriavidus sp. SK-4. Classification (NCBI taxonomy): domain Bacteria; kingdom Pseudomonadati; phylum Pseudomonadota; class Betaproteobacteria; order Burkholderiales; family Burkholderiaceae; genus Cupriavidus; species Cupriavidus sp. SK-4. Next base: position 21,336 of record NZ_JFJW01000145.1, on the reverse strand, counting down.
TCGGCACATGCAACCGTCGGTGGTTCGCCTCGGCCGATTTCTCAGTACCAGCTCGCGCAGCTAGAGCCGCAAGCTCAGGCAGCCTCGTCGCGCCCATCTGCACGCTCTCCGCAACTTCGGTCTCTCCGGCCGCGCCAGAAGTGCAGGCATGACCGCCCCTTTGGTGGCGGCCCGCACGTTCCCTGCCCTTATCGGGCCTCCCCGAGTTGATAACACCCTTTATAGCAACTATAGTTGCTATAAAGGGTGTTGCTGGCGCACGACCACGGTCGCAGCCAGTGACATTCCCTTGGACTTCTTCGTGGGCGCTTCCCTTGCAGCGAGGGGCTCACAGGCCAGGCGGCAGCGTCAGGGCGTCTGGCGCCTTCATGAACACCAACGGAGACATAAATGCTGGAACTGATCCCCTTTTCCACTGCAACCTACTGGATGAACTTTGCTGCGCATATGGCAGCCAGCGCAGGCGCCACCATGGGCGACATCGAGCGTGCAATGAAGCCCTACCTCGCATATGTCGAGGAGAATCGGGAAGCCTTTGAGCGAGCGAAAGCCTTGGCACCTCTTAAGTTCGATGGCAATCCGGCGACGGTGCCCTTGAAACTTGCAGAAGCCATGTTCGCTGCGACGCCGATCTGGTGCAAAGGCTGGATTGATGAAGGTGAACGTCTGGCAGCGGTCGCCGAATCGTTTCGTGCAGCGGGGCAGACGCTGACCGCGGGTGAGATATTCAAACGAGCATCGATTCTTGTCGGGTACGCCGAATGGTCGATGCTCCTTGGGCCCGACAAGCGGGAGACGTTTGATCGCGGTCGAAACCTGTGCCTGACAGCCATCGATCTGCTGGGGGAGAAATATGAAGAAGTCAAAATTCCCTACGCAGGTACAGAACTCGACGGCATGTTCTGGCCGGCTGCCGGGGAGGGCCGGCGGCCAACTGCAGTCTGCTTCAATGGGCTGCACTCTTCCATGGAGTGGTTCTGGCAGATCGGCCTCATTCGCGAACTGAATCGCCGAGGCATCTCCGTTCTGGTGTTTGACTGTCCAGGCTCGGGTACGGCGCGTTTTCACAAAGGCCTTCACATCGAGCCCGAAACTGAACGTTATGCAAAGCCCGCACTTGACTACGTCTTGTCGCGGGGCGATGTTGATCCGCATCGCGTCGCCGCAGTGGGATGCAGCTTCGGCGGTTATCGTACCGTTCGCGCCGCGTCCACTGATCCTCGCTTTCGCATGTGTCTCGCATGGGGTGCACTTTACGGAATCCCTGAGCCTCAAAAGCCCGTGGGTGCCGAAGAGGATGCGCCTTCTGGAATGAACGGCCTGGATCCCCGCACCATGCTGTGGTTCATGGGGGTCTCAAGTGCGGAGGAATGGGAGGCCAAGCGTCCGAAATTTACGCTGCGGGACGTCATTGGCGAGCTTCGATGCGACCTGGTTGTCTTCCACGGAAAGGCTGACATGCAGGTGCCGGTCTCGCAGGCTCATCGAGTCGTCGGCGATGCGGTGAATGCAACGTCCAGGGAACTTCACCTCTACACGGCCGCGGAGGGCGGTGAGCAACATTGCCATCTGGACAGCCTGAATACACCGCTAGGCCATATGACGGATCGGGTTGCAGCAATCCTCCAGGCTTGATTCGGAGTAAGTAAGCCGAACCGCCCTTGCGCCGTGCCTGCGCGAGAGCGGTTCTGCAACAATATCGGTACAAATGACCAATTTTCATGGCATCTCCAGGCAAATGATACCACTGCAAATATGCGACCTGTTCGCAAGAAGTATTTCGACGCGATCCGGAGACCGAAGCGTACATAGTAAAAACCCTTCTTTAAGTTGGTCAATCGTACAGTATAAGATTCGGCCTGACTGAAAGGAGACATCGATGTTACGCAAGCTCATCTTCCTGGCGACGTGCTTCTGCCTGTTCGCAACCCATGCGGCGCTGGCGCAGGGGCAGGTCGTTCGAATCGTAGTGCCTATTGGCGTTGGAAACAGTTTCGATACGTCCGCACGGGTGCTTGCCGAGGCGCTGCGCAAGGCGACCGGGCAGAGTTTCATCGTTGATAACCGGCCGGGCGGCGGCGGGATAGTCGGTACCGCGGAGGTGGCTCGTTCCAAGCCCGATGGACTGACCCTGCTGTACACGACCGCAGGGCACGGTACCAACGCTGCGCTGCACCCCAAGCTTCAGTACGACAGTATCAAGAGCTTCACACCCATCAGCATGATTACGCAGAGCACCGGCTTTGTCCTGCTAGTCCGTGCTGACTCGCCATTCCGGACTGCGCGCGACCTTGTGGCAGCAGCGAAGGCAAAGCCCGGCTCAGTTTCGTATGGCTCCTTCGGTATCGGGAACACCACGCACGTGGTAGGTGCGCTGTTCGCGAAAGGTGCAGGAGTCCAGATGCTGCATGTCCCTTACCGATCACCCGTAAGTGATTTCCTGGGAGGGCAGGTGGACTCGATCTTTATCGGAGAGTCGACCGCAATGCCCCTTCTCAAGGACGGAAAAGTTCGTGCCCTGGCTATATCGGCTGCGAAGCGCTCGCCGACCTTGCCGGAGGTGCCGACCTTCGAAGAATTGGGGATCAAGGATGCCGATGTGCCCGCGTGGTCCGGATTGTTGGGGCCTGCCGCTATGTCGCCGGAAAGTGTAAAGAAGCTCTATGCTGCGTTGCAGCAGGCAGTCAAGACGCCCGAGTTTCAGGCAAGTCTGAAACTCAACGCAGCGAACGTAGTGCTGATGAAGCCGGATCAGTTCGCGAAGCAGTTGGAGTCCGAAGTATTGAGGTTCAAGACTCAACTGCCACCCTTGGGTATCCAGTTGGAGTGAACGCGACATTCAGTCGTGCCCGATGCCCTGCGCAAGTAGTCTTCCACTTTCCAAAAATCTGTTTTTCTCGCGCGCTGTTTCGACGTATCAGGCGGACGTGTAAGGTCCCGATAACGCATTTTCCGCGTGCCATCCGCATTAACAGGAGACATATGGAACCGGTCCAGTCATTCGTCTATGAGGCGAACGCGGCTCGCGTAGTGTTTGGTGCTGGCGCACTGCAGCAGGTCGCGGCGGAAGCCGAGCGCCAGGGTCTGCGTCGCGCCCTTGTGCTCAGCACCCCGAATCAGCGATCCGAGGCGCAGCGTGTCGCAGACCTGCTTGGATCGCGTTGCGCCGGGATCCTCGCCGGCGCCGTCATGCACGTTCCCGTGGAAGTCGCGCAGGAAGCGGTCGCGCGGGTACGCGCGCTCGATGCCGACTGCGCAGTGGCGATCGGCGGGGGCTCCACGATTGGCCTGGCCAAGGCGATCGCGCTGGAGACGGGATTGCCGTATATCGCGATCCCGACCAGCTACGCCGGATCCGAAATGACACCGATCTATGGTCTGACCGCAGGCGGGCAGAAGAAGACTGGCCGGGATCCGCGCGTGCTGCCACGTGTCACGCTCTACGATCCGGAGCTGACCGTCGGGCTGCCCGCCCAGCTCACCGTGACGAGCGGACTCAATGCCATTGCGCATGCGGCCGAAGGACTCTATGCGCGCGACGCCAATCCGGTGATGGCACTGATGGCCGAAGAGGGTATTCGCGCACTGGCCGCCGGCATTCCCGCCGTTGTGACGGCCCCGGAAAATATTGATGGCAGAGCGCAATGCCTCTATGGCGCATGGCTGTGTGGCACCGTGCTTGGCAGCGTGGGCATGGCGCTGCACCACAAGCTATGCCACACGCTAGGCGGCAGTTTCAATTTACCGCACGCGGAAACGCACACCATCGTCCTGCCCCATGCGCTGGCCTACAACGCCGCGGCCGCCCAGGTAGCGATGTTCCGCATCCAGCGCGCACTCGGCAACCATGAGATCTCTGCCGCGGCGGCGCTGTACGACCTGGCAATGCAACATGGCGTGCCGGTCGCGCTACGCGACATCGGCATGCGCGAACAAGACATCGACGTCGCAGTCGAGCAGGCGCTGGCCAATCCCTACTGGAATCCCCGTCCGATCGAGCGCGAGCCGATTCGGGCATTGTTGCAGGCGGCGTACGAAGGTAGCCGCCCGGCATGACAAAGCGAACGACAGGCAAGAATGGAGTGAGAGCATGAAGATTGCATTTCTGGGTACAGGCAAGATGGGGTTGCCGATGGCACGGCACATGGCGCATGGTGGGCATGATGTCGTGGCGTTCGATATCGCCCCAGCGCAGATTGCACAGGCACGCGAGGCCGGCCTCGCGATTGCAGCATCGCTTGCCGATGCCGTCGCACCGGCAGAGGTGATATTCAGCTCCATGCCACACGACGCAGCGTTTGCCGCCGTATCCGCCGAGGTCGCGGCCCACGCAACGCCTGGATCCATCTACGTAGACACCAGCACGATCTCTCCGGCGGCTTCTGCAGCCGCGGCTTCGTTGCTGGCTGCCCGTGATATTGCGTACCTCCGTGTGACAGTGTCGGGCAACAACCATATGGCGGAAGCGGCAAACCTGACAGCAATGGTGTCCGGCCCCGCTGCCCCGTACGAACGCGTCAAGCCCTTGCTCGCGCTATTCGGACCGACCCAGTTCTATCTCGGCGATGCAGAGCAAGCCCGTCTGATGAAGCTGGTCATCAACCTGCTGATTGCGCTGACCTCCGGGATGCTCGCCGAGGCGCTGACGCTTGGCCAGAAGGGTGGCCTTGACTGGAAGACCATGTGGGAAGTGATCACAGCCAGTGCAGTTGCATCGCCGATCGTCAAGGCGAAGTCCGCGCAGTTATCGGTGCATGACTACGCCCCGACCTTCACGGTGGACCAGATGCTCAAGGATGTCGGCCTGATCCTGGACGCTGGCGCAGACCTGCGCGTGCCGATGGGCCTGACCGCCTTGCTGGGCCAGATGCTGCAAGGCGCCGCCGCGCAAGGCTTTGCCGGCGAGGACTACGCGGCAGTGATCAAGTTCGCCGGGCAAGCGGCCGGATTGCCGCAGCGCTAGTTCCCGGTTGCGACCGGGGAGCCGTTCAGGTGGTCCACTTCCGCTCATAGTCCATCTGGTGGAAATGGTCCACCAGGAACTCGATAAACAAGCGAACCCGCGCGGGCAAGTGTGCACGGGTCTGGAACGCGATGTTGACCGTGAGACGTGGCAGGTCCCAGTCGTCCAGCACCGGCACCAGCCTTCCGGCGACGATGTCGTCATGCACGATGTACTTGGGTTGCACGAGGATGCCCATGCCTTTGAGCGCGGCGGCCCGTAGTACCTGGCCGTCGTTCGATTCCAGCGTACTGCGCACATTGATCGTGCGCTGTTCCTCATTGCGGCTGAACTTCAGTTCATTGGGGTGAAGCGCGTAGGAATAGATCAGCATCGAATGATTGGCGAGATCTTCGATGGTGCGCGGCATTCCCTTGCGGTCCAGATAGCGGGGCGACGCCGCCAGCACGCGGCGCATTTGCGCCAGCCGGCGCACGGTCAGATTGGAGTCCGGCTCGAACTCGCGGGTGCGAATGGCGAGGTCGATTCCGCTATCCATGATGTCGTAGTAGCGATTTGCCGCAATGATATTGACGCTGACTTTCGGGTAGCGCTCGGTGAATTCCGGAATCAGGGGCCCCAGGTGGATCATCGAGAACGACAGCGATGCCGTCACCGTCAGGGTGCCGGCCGGCTCCAGCACGTTGGCGCTGACGTCGGCCTCCGCCTCCTTCATCGCAGAAAGCAATTCCTTGCAACGTCTGAAGAACTGCTCACCTACCTGTGTCAGGTAAAGGCGGCGCGTACTCCGCTCGATCAGGCGCGCAGCCAGTCTGCGCTCTAGCGAGGTCAGGTGGCGGCTGGCCGCAGCATTCGACATTTCCAGATTTTCGGCGGCCTTGGTGAGGCTTCCCAATTCCGCCGTCTGCACAAACAACTCGATTTCTGTCCACCGATCCATGCATCGTCTCCAACACTTGCACCATTCTATTTTCTCGCTGCGCGGAAGAAAGATTTCCTTGGTGCGGCATTCTTTTTCGATTTTTTAAAGTATAGACTTCTTTGCAATCAGCCAGTCATCAATTAGTGACCAATTAGTGCTGATGCTGGAGGAAGGAGACAACGTCATGAGGCGAACACTGATTCGCGGAGCTACGCTTGTCACGTTGGACGCCACACACGGCGATCTGGTCGGCGACATGCTGATTGAACGCGAGCGCATTTCCGCCATCGGACACCGCATCGAGGCGCCCGGTGCAAGCGAGGTCGACGCGCAAGGGTTCATCGTCGCGCCGGGCTTCGTCAATGCGCATATGCATACCTGGCAGACGGCACTGCGCGGCGTGGCGGCAGGATGGACGCTCACCGAGTACTTCCGCCGTATGCATGCGGGGCTGGCAACACGCTTTACGCCGGAAGACATCCGCATCGCCACACTGGCCGGCGCATGGAATCAGCTCGATTGCGGTACGACCACGCTGGTCGACTGGTGCCACAACAATCCGACCCCGCAGCATAGCGATGCTGCTGTCGATGCGCTGGAAGCGGCTGGCATTCGCGCGGCCTTTTTCCATGGTTCGCCAAAGCCGGATCCGAAGCCCGGCAGCAAGCCGTTCTGGGAAGTGCCGCATCCGCGCGCGGAAGTCACGCGTATCGCGCGCCGCCTCGAAGGCTCCAGTCTCGTGAGCCTGGGCATGGCGGTTCTCGGGCCGCACTATTCGACGCTGGACGTTGCGCTGCACGACTTCAAGCTGGCGCGCGAGCTCGGCCTGATCGCGAGCATGCATCAGGGCGGCGGCGCGGCGCGGACACCGGACGGCTGGGAGCGGCTGGACGCCGAAGGCCTGCTCGGTCCCCATATCAATATTGTTCACGGCAACAATCTCGACGATGGCCAGCTCTCGCGCTTCGTCGACGCGGGCATGAGCTTCTCGATCACACCGGAGAATGAACTGACGCAAGGGCACGGCTTCCCGATCACGGGCCGCTTGCGCAAGCTCGGCGTCAATCCTTCATTGGGCATCGACCTCGAATCTGGCCTGTCCGGTGAAATGTTCGTGGCCGCGCGCTTCGCGCTGGGTGTGCAGCGTGCGCTCGATCACGCGGCATATCGCGCAGTCCATGAGGGTATCGCCGACCAACATGAGGTGGGCTGCCGCGACGCACTGGCGTGGATCACGCTGGAGGGCGCAAGGATGCTCGGCATGGCGGACCGCATCGGTTCGCTTGCGCCAGGCAAGCAGGCCGACTTCGTCATGATCGATGCGCGCCGGCTCAACATGAACCCTGTCCACGATCCGGCCAGCGCCATCGTGATGCAGGCCAGCCTGGCGAATATCGACAGCGTGTTTGTGGCCGGCGTCGCGCGCAAGCGCAATGGCCGCCTGCTCGTCGACGGCCTGCCGGCGGCGCTCGATGCGCTGCGCGCTTCCGGTGAGCGGCTGCTGCATGGGCACGCATACGCATAAGAGGAGACTATGAACACAATCAACGAAATAACACCGCTGTTCGAGATGCGCGGTATCTCGAAGACATTTCCCGGGGTCAAGGCACTGGACGATATCTCGTTCTCGATCTATCCCGGCGAGGTGCACATGCTGTTGGGCGAGAACGGCGCGGGAAAATCCTCCCTGATGAAAGTCCTCTGCGGCGTCTATGTCGCGGACGCGGGCGAGTTCTACCACGAAGGCAGGCAGGTCAAGGTGTCCGGTCCGGCCGATACGATGCGGCTCGGCATTGCCGTGATCTTCCAGGAGTTCTCGCTCGTCCCGTATCTCGATATCGCGCAGAACATCTTTCTCGGCCGCGAGCCGCGGGGCCGTATTCCGGGCTCGGTCGATCACAAGCGGATGCACGCCGAGGCGCGTCGCCTGCTCGACATGCTTGGCATGGACCTGAGTACCCATACGCCGGTACATCGCCTTGGCGTGGCCCAGCAGCAGATGATCGAGATCGCCAAGGCGCTGTCGCAGGATGCGCGCATCCTCGTGCTAGACGAGCCGACCGCGGCACTCTCCGAACGCGAAACAGAGCGGCTGTTCGAGGTGATCGGCCGGCTCAAGGCCGATGGCGTATCGCTGATCTATATCTCGCACCGCATGGCTGAAGTGTTTGCGCTCGGCGACCGCATCACGGTGATGCGCGATGGCCGCAAGGTCGGCAGCTACCTGCCCGGCGACGCGACGCCCGACGAGCTCGTGACGCGCATGGTCGGCCGTAAGGTTGATATGAGCTATTGCCGCGAGCGCGGCGGGGAGCCCGGCGAGCTGGCGCTGGATGTGCGCAACGTCAGTGCCGGCAATGGAATCGAGAACGTCAGCCTTCAGGTGCGGGCCGGAGAGATCGTCGGCCTTGCGGGACTGGTCGGTTCGGGGCGAAGTGAAGTCGCGCGCGCGGTGTTCGGCGCGGACCCGATCCGGGAGGGCGAGGTCCGGATCTTTGGCAAGACGATGCGGGGCGGACCCGAGAAGGCAAGGGCGCTCGGCGCGGCGCTGATTCCGGAAAGTCGCAAGACCGAAGGCCTCGCGCTGATCCGCTCGGTGCGTGACAACCTGCTGCTGGCGGGGCTGCGCCGCGCGTTTCCGAAGCAGTGGTATCGCCAAGGCAAGGCCGAAGTCATGTCGACCCGGGAGATCGAGCGGCTGCGCATCGCAACGCCCAATGGCGACCAGCTCGCGCAGAACTTGTCGGGCGGCAACCAGCAGAAGATCGTGATCGGGAAGTGGCTGCTGGCCGAGGCGCGTCTCTTTATCTTCGACGAACCGACACGCGGCATCGATGTCGGCGCGAAGGCCGAGATCTTCGCGCTGATCGACGGGCTTGTGAAGCAGGGCGCAGCGGTGCTGCTGATCAGTTCCGAGCTGCCGGAAATTATCAATGTCTGCGACCGCACCTATGTCATGCGGGAAGGCCGGATTGCCGGCGAACTCGCTCACGGCCAGATGAGTGAGGAAAGCATTCTGCAACTGGGGATGAACGATGTCTGATACGCCTGATACCCGAACTCTCTCACAAGCCATGTCGCGACCGCCTGCCGTATCGCCTGGCAGCTTTTTCGTCCCCGCGCTGGCGCGGGTACCCGGCTCGGCCTGGGTGCTGCTTCTGCTGGTGCTCGCATTCAGCGTGTCCGGTCAAGGCTTCCTTAGCGTCGCCAATCTGCTCAACGTCGGCACTCAATCCACGATCCTGCTGCTGATCGCCTTGCCGATGACGCTGATCATCATGACGGAGGGGCTCGATCTCTCGATTGGCGCGGTGCTGACGCTATGCGGTGTGGTGCTGGCAACGGTTGTCATTGGCACGGGCTCGGTGGCCCTCGCCCTGGTGGCCGCCCTGGGTGTCGGCGTTGCGTTCGGTCTGCTCAATGGCGGGCTGGTCGCGTGGCTTGGCATTCCGCCGTTCGTGGCGACGCTTGGCACGCTCGGAGTCGCGCAAGGGCTCGCGCTGGTGATGACGGACGGCCAGAGCGTCGTCGGCATCGGCGACACGATTCCGGAGATCTATGCCGGCGCGTGGCTCGGCATCCCGATCCCGCTTTGGATTGCCGCAATCTGCTACGGCCTGTTCCATTGGCTGCTCTACCGCACCCGATTCGGCGCCTATGTCTTTGCCTTGGGTGGCAATCGCGAAGCACTCAAGTTTGCCGGCGTCCGCGTCAATCGCTACCTGATTGCGGTCTATGCCCTGGGTGGATTGATGGCGGGCCTCGCCGCACTGCTGCTGACCGCCCGCATGAACGCCGGGCATCCGACCGCTGCAATCGGGCTCGAGTTCGATGCCATTGCGGCGGTGGCAGTCGGTGGTACCACCTTCGATCGCGGCAATGGCTGGTTGCCCGGCACGCTTCTCGGTGTGCTGACGGTGGGTGTGTTGCGCAACGGGCTCAATCTGCTCGGGGTCCAATCCGCGGTGCAGGTTGCCGCCATCGGTCTGCTCGTTCTCGTGGTACTGCTGATCGAGTCGTACAAGACCAAGGAGAAAGCATGAATACCCACGCTATTACGCCGCGCTTGACGCTTTCCGCCGATGCCCGTTCATTCGTGTACCGGCTCGGGGCGCTCGGGCTGCTCTGTGCCTTGCTGGCCGTCGCATCCGATGCGTTTCTGACAGCCGGAAACCTGCTCAATGTGCTGCGCCAGGCCAGCCTGCTGTTCCTGCTCGCTTCTGGCCTCACCCTGGTGATTCTGACCGGTGGGCTTGATCTGTCGGTCGGCGCGAATGTGGCGATGTCCGCCTGCCTTGCCGCGACTGTGATGAAGGCAACGGGCTCCACCCTGCTCGGTGTCGGCGCCGGGCTTGGCTGCGGGATGCTGATCGGCCTTGCCAACGGTGTGCTGGTGGCAGCTTTGCGGATTCCGCCGTTCATCGCCACCTACGGCATGCTTTGGGTACTTCATGGGCTCACGTACTGGTTCATGGCCGGTGAAACGATCCACGGATTCTCGCCCGCGTTCCGTGCCATCGGTAGCGGATATTTCTGGGGGGTGCCGATTCCGGTGTTCCTGATGCTGGCGTTCCTGTTTGCGGGTATGGCGGTGTCGCAAAAGACTACGTTCGGACAAGAGATCTATGCGATCGGCGCCAATCCTGTCGCTGCGCGCTTGTCCGGCGTTCCGGTTAAGCGGCGCCTGGTGCTGGTCTATTTGGTCAGTGGCGCGATGGCAGGGCTCGCAAGCCTGGTGTTCCTCGCGCGTCTGAACTCGGCCGAGGGCGACATTGGCGAGGCGCTGACCTTGCCGGCCATCGCCGCCGTGCTGATCGGTGGTACGTCGCTGTTCGGGGGCGTGGGCCGGGTCTCGGGCACGCTGGTCGGCGCCATCATTCTGACGCTGGTGCTCAATGGCATGAACCTGCTGACCATCAGCGCGAACTGGCAGCCGCTGCTCACCGGCGTCATCGTCGTGCTTGCGGTTTTCCTCGACACCATTTCACGTCGCCGCAACGGTACGCGGTAAATCCTCAAGAGCAATACCTACCAGATAACAGGAGACATCTTATGAACACGCGACATCTCAAACAGACCGCGGCACTGGTCGCCTTCGGCATGCTTGCCATGACGGCGGCGCATGCGGACGGTGAGCGGATTGCGGTCTTCACCAAGAACCAGACCAATCCATACTTCCAGGCGCTCCGGCAGGGTGCGGATGCGGCGGCGAAGGGTATGAATGCAAAGACCACGCACTACATCCCTACCAAGCCGGACAGCATTCCGGAGCAGATGAGCCAGATCGAAGACGTCGTGGTCAAGAAGGCCGACGCCGTGGTGTTCGTACCGGTCGACTACAAAGCGATGGGGCCGGGCGTGAAGAAGATCAATGCCGCAAACATCCCGATCGTCAACGTGACAGATCGCAGCGACTCCGGCACCTTCGTGGCGTTCATCGGCGCCAGCGACTATGAACTGGGCCTGAAGACCGCGACGCATCTGTTCAAGACCATGGGTGGCAAGGGCAACATCATCATGCTGGAAGGCGTCAAGGGGTCCGCCACCAGCATCGATCGCGCGCGTGGGGTGAAGGATGCGATGAAGTCATTCCCCGGTATCAAGCTGCTGGCCTCGCAACCTGCCAACTACCAGCGTTTGCAGGCGCTGCAGGTGATGGAAAACCTGATGCAGTCGTATCCGCAGATTGACGCGGTCTTCGCTGCGAACGATGCAATGGCGATCGGTGCGATCGAGGCGCTGCAAGGGGCCAATCGCAAGGCCCTGGTCTCCGGCATCAACGGAACCAAGGAAGCGATCGACGCGATCAAGAGCGGCACGATGCTGGCTACGGGTGACTACAACGGTTTCGTACAAGGCTGCCTTGGCACCATGACCGCGATCCGCAAACTGCGCGGGCTGCCGGTCAAGCAGGAGATCGTGCTGCCGGCCACCGTGATTGACAAGACCAACTTCCAGGCACTCGATATTCCCGCCGACAAGCGAACCTGTCCGCGCTGGGAAGACCTTGACAAGGCCTGAACCCTTTCATCTGCAACTCAGGAGTCACCATCATGCGCAACCTCAATGAGGAGACCATTACCCAGGCGGTACTGGCGCGCAACATCGACATGAAGGACAGCAGGCTCAAGGAGATCATGACCAGCCTGATCCAGCACCTTCATGCCTTTGCTCGCGAAACCAAGCTGACTGAGGCTGAGTGGGCCGCAGGCATCCAGTTTCTGACCGAGGTGGGCCAGACGTGTTCGCCGACGCGGCAGGAGTTCATCCTGCTTTCCGATACCCTTGGTTTGTCGACGCTGGTCACCGCCCAGAATCATCGAAAGCCCGAGGGCTGTACTGAGGCAACCGTATTCGGGCCATTCTATGTCGACGATGCGCCCGATTACGAGCTCGGCGCGGACGTTGGCAACGGGATGGTCGGACAGCCCTGTTTCGTGAGCGGACAGGTCCGCGGCATTTCAGGCGAAGCGATTCCCGGTGCAAAGCTGGAGGTGTGGCAGGCGGATTCGGAAGGCTTCTACGATGTGCAGAAGACCGAGGGCCATGCACAAGGACGCGGGACACTGGTGGCAGATTCGGCAGGGCATTTCGACTTCAAGTCCATCGTCGCGGAAAGCTATCCGATTCCGCACGACGGCCCGGTTGGAAGGATGCTTGATGCCATGGGGCGTCACCCCTGGCGGCCGGCGCACCTGCACTTCATGGTATCGGCACCCGGCTACGAAACGCTGGTCACGCACGTATTCCGCGAAGGCGGCGAGTATCTCGATACCGATGCGGTGTTTGGTGTGCGGTCCTCCCTGATCGCTGACTGGGTTGAGCACGCCCCCGGCAGCACGCCAGATGGCGGCCAATCGGATACGCCGTTCTACACGCTGGATTTCGACTTCATCCTGAATCCGGTGACCGATCCGACGCGGAGGAAGCGGTGACCATGGTCAAGCATATCGTGATGTGGAACCTGCGCGGTGACAGCGATGACGAGAAGAACGCCGCGGTGGTACAGCTCAAGTCCGCTTTCGAAAGCCTGCGTGGCCGGATTCCCGGACTTCTGCACCTTGAGGTCGGGGTCGATTCGAGCCGCGTTGACTATGCATGCGACGTCGTTCTCTATACGGAGTTCGCCTCATGCAGCGCGCTGGAAGACTATGCGAGCCATCCTGAGCATCAGCGCGTCAAGCGCGAGCTCGGTGACTTGCGTATCGCTCGATATCAGGTTGACTACATCGCCAACTAAGGAGAAAAAATATGTTCTACGTCATTCATGCCGTTGACAAGCCGGGTGCGCTGTCCGTGCGCCTGGCGAACTACGATGCGCACAAGGCCTACCTTGCGCAGGCATCCATCAAGACGCTGATTTCTGGTCCGCTTGTTGCTGACGATGGTGAGACCATGATCGGCTCTTTCTTCCTCGTGGAGGCTGAGAAGAAGGAGGATGCGGTTGCCTTCAATGCCAATGACCCGTTTGCGCACGCAGGGCTCTGGCAACAAGTCAGCATTCATGCATTCAACAAGCGCGTCGACAATCGATAAGCACCGCAACGATGGCCTTGCGCGGCCCGACGTGTCGCGCAACCTGATCCTGGCTGGAACTCAGTGAAAGTAACGTACCTGATCATCGGCGGCGGGACGGCCGGCGCGGTCCTCGCGGCGAGATTGTCGGAAGATCCCTCCACTACAGTGTGCTTGCTCGAGGCGGGTCCCGATATCCGGCCGGAAGCCGTGCCTTCGGACATTGATGACGCTTTTCCGAGCGCGTCGCTGAATCCGGCATATTTCTGGAAGGACTTGCGCGCGCGTCGGCGGTCCGGCGGCGAAGAATACCCCTATCCGCAGGCCAGGGTTCTTGGCGGCGGATCCAGCATCAACGGCATGTGGACGCTGCGCGGACTGCCCGCCAACTACGACAGTTGGGCGAAAGCAGGTGCGAAGGGTTGGGGCTGGGACGATGTTCTACCTTACTTTCGGCGCGCCGAGGGGGATGTCGGCAGGCCACCTGACTTCGGTCAATCGGCCCCGTTCGTGATCCGCCGCCCGCCGCGCTCTGAGTGGCCGGGATTCGCTGTCGCCGCTGAGAAGGTGCTCAACGCACGCGGATTCTCGACGATCGACGACATCAACGAGCAGCCTGGGTGTGGATTCTTCGCCATGCCCTACGCTGCCAACGGTGGCAAGAGATCCTCGGGAGTGTCGTGCTATCTGACCCGGGAAGTCCGCGCCAGGCCGAACCTGACCATCCTGGCGGACGCAACCGTCCATCACCTCGAGATTGACTGTGGCAGGGTCACAGGCGCCGTCTACGTGAGGGAAGGGGAGCGGGCCCAGGTTGCTGCTGAGGAAACCATACTGTGCGCGGGTGGCGTCCATTCACCTGCGATCCTGCTGCGCTCCGGTATTGGCGATGCCGAAGCCATGAGGGCTCTGGGTATGACCCCCCGACATCACCTTAGGGGTGTGGGGCGCCATCTGCAGAACCATCCTTATCTGCAGTTCGCGATGACATTACCGCGCCATGCGCGTCAGTCCGCCTCGCTGCGCACCTTTGCATGCGCCGGGCTGCGGCATTCGTCGGGCCAGGAAGGGAGTCCTGATGGCGACCTGTTCCTTTCCTTGCTGGGACGGGTCGGACCGCGCGGTTTCGGAACCGACCTCGCAATGCTCAGTGCCGCCCTGTATGCGCCTTGCTCCCGCGGCAGCGTCAGCCTGATATCGCCCGATCCGGATGTCACCCCTTCGATCGACTTTCGGTTTTTCGACGATCCGCGCGATGCGCCGCGGATGCTGCAGGCGGCTCGGCTGGTCGAAACGCTGCTGGCCGCGCCTGAGTTCGCAGACTACTATCACGATGCGTTTATTCTGCCGCCGGTGATGGCGGCGAATCAGTTCAATCGAGGCGGTGTGCGCGGGCACCTGCTTGCCTTGGGAGCGAAGGTTGCCTTGAACTCGCCAAGCTACATCTCGCGTGTGTTGCTTGGCCGTGCGCTGAAGCCGGGAAAATGGATCGCGAATCGGGCGGAGCAACGGCGCCTTTCGGACGATGAAATTCTCGGCGCGGTGGCACCAATGGGGCATGTGGCCTCAACTTGCCGCATGGGCCAGGCCAATGACCCGGACACAGTGGTCGATCCGCATTGCCGGGTTATCGGCCTTGAGCGCCTGCGTGTCGTGGACGCTTCGATCATGCCGTCGGTGCCAAGCGCCAATACCAACCTGCCAACAATCATGGTGGCAGAGAAGGCTGCTGACCTGATCAAGACCCGCATTTGATCCGTCGTGCCGCCCTCGGCTTCTGGCGGGCGGCCCGCTCGCCCGCGGTCGCCCTCCTTAAACCTGTCAGAAGGTATGCCTCATCCCCACTGACGCTGCCAAATTGGTTTGGGCCGGGATTCGTATTGCCAAACGACGTGAAGTGTACGAACGACCAATTAAACGGGGGCTGCCAGGACGGTCTTTACGTTCGTGAGGCCGGCGTGGTCGCGCCGACATGGACGCGAAAGATCCCGTAAATATCACGTAGAAAGCTGTCTGAATCCCTCTCGCCTGCAAGGGCCTGACTTTGCCGCGTCGTACCGGGTATCCCCTATGTATACGTACTTGGTCAAGTGTACCGATAATTGAGCTGTGCCGGAGCGATGCGATGGCTTCAAACGGCTTTGCAGAGGAGACTGCGATGGGGATTTTTCGGCGGCGAGAAGTGGAATTCCTGAGTAAAGGGGAAAAGGTCCGGGGGGACTTGGTGCTGCCTGATGGGAGTGGACCGTTCCCCCTGCTCATCATGGGAGGGGGTTGGTGCTACGTCAAAGAGATCGTCATGCCTCACTACGCCAAGGCGATCGTCGCGAAGGGCGTCGCTGTGCTCATGTTCGACTACCGCTGCATGGGGGCGAGCGAAGGACAGCCCCGGCAACATATCGATCCAGCGGCTCAGATCGAAGATTTTAAAAGTGCCGTAACGTATGGAGAATCGCTGCCCGAGATCGATGCGCAGCGAATTGGTGTCTGGGGCATTTCATACGCCGGTGGTCACGTGCTGGCGGTCGGAGCGACCGACGAGCGGGTCAAATGCGTGATCTCCAACATTCCGGTGGTGGACGGCTACGAAAATATGCGCCGCGTCCACGGTTCCCGACGCTTTCATGAGCTGAACGAGCTGATCTTGGCCGATCGGCGCGAGAGGACGCGAGAGGGGTCAGCAGGGGGGCGCTTGCCGATGTCGTCGACGCAGCCGTTCGAAGAACTGTGCACCTGGCCGTTCCCTTCGATTCACACAATCTTTCATGACATCAAGGCGCGTGAGGCGCCTCGGCACGAACACTGGAGCACGGTCGAATCGACAGAGTTGCTGCTGTCCTATGACGTGGCGCCGTTCGCAAAACGCCTCTACGACAAGCCCGTCCTCATGGTGGTCGCGGAAGGCGATGACATCACGCTTTGGGACATCGAGATTGGCGTCTTCAACAGCATTCCTTCGGTTCGCAAGCAGCTCGCAGTATTGCCAAAGGTCTCGCACATGAGCCTGTACTCGAACCAGAGCGACCTCACCATCGCCGGCCGGCTCGCTGCAGATTTCGCCGCGGAGCACCTGCGCGCAAACTAACTGATTGATAACTTGTTGTTGGAAACAGCAGAGGTAAAGCATGCTTGAATACTTTTCGGATTACGCCTGGAACCTGTCGCTCTCCATGGCCCTGGACATGGGGGCGAACATGGACGAGATTGACCGGGCATCGCGTTCGCTACGCGATGGGAAGGTTCCGGAAGGAATGGACCCGGCTCAGGCGTTCTTTCACGAGTGGAATGACGCAGGTCAGAAGCTGGCTGCAAGCGCAGCTGGCGACGAAGCAGCCGGGCACAGCCTGACGGCGTCGGAGAAGTACCGGCGAGCGGCAATCATGCTTATCACCGCAGAGCGGATGCCACACCACGACTATCCGCCTCGCTTGGAAGCGTATGACCGCATGCTCCACTACTTTGCAAAGTATGTGGAGCTCGGCCAGGTGAATTGTGAGCGCGTCATGGTTCCCTACAAGGACACTGTATTGCCGGCCTTGCTGGTTAAGGCAGAAGGCGAAAAGCCGGAGCCCTGCATGGTGCATTTCAATGGCCTGGATGGCGTCAAAGAGTTTTTGTTCCTGTCAGGCTTCCCCGCCGCTTTGGCAAAGCGCGGAGTTTCTACACTGATCGTCGACAATCCCGGAGTCGGCGAAGCGCTGCGCAAGCACGGCCTGAGCAACTTCCCGGAGGCTGAGGTTCCCGCTGCGGCGTGTATCGATTTCCTTGAAGGTCGCCCGGAGGTGGATCGCGACCGGATTGGCATGATTGCGCTGAGTATGGGCGGCTATCATGCGCCGCGCGCCACCGCGTTCGAACCGCGCTTCAAATGCTGCGTCGCCTGGGGGGCGAACTACGACTTCGGCAAGCGCTTCCGCATGCGGCTGGAAGGCCACGGCACTCAAAAGTCGGTTCCACATTTTCTCGAACACGTGCAATGGGTGCTTGGCGCGGATTCGGTCGAGGAGTGTCTCGATACTGCCAGCGGCTTTACTCTGAAAGGGATTCTCGACCGAATCCGCGTGCCGATTCTTGTGAACCATGGCGAGCTGGATCGTCAGGTTCCGGTGGAGTCGGCATATCTGACATATGAGGATTGCGTCAACAGCCCGCGTCGCGAGCTGCGAATCTTCACGGCCGATGAAGGTGGCGAGCAACACTGCAGCATCGGGAACATGAGTCTTGCGACGGATTACATGGCTGACTGGATCGCGGATGTACTCACTGCAAAACTGCGTCGCTAAGTCATGACGTATAGGCTCCGATGCATCGCGTTGAATGCATCAGGAGCAAGCTGACGCAGAGTAGGCGTCCCACCGTCCCACCTTGCCGGAAGCCTAGATCGCAATCTAGATTGCAATACAAAAAGGAGACTGAATCGTGTCGCCCATATCCAAGCTGAGTCGCAGGTCGTTTCTCAAATAGTCGGGCTCATTGGCGCTTCGTCGGTTGTGCCATTGGGACTCGTCGGCTGCGGCGCTGGCGACGCCTCATCCGAACCTGACACGGTCGCGAAGGCTCCAACAGCTTCAATAGCTTCAACAACTGCGAAATCGAATCTCGTTCTCACTTCCAACCTGGCCGGTCAGGCTGTCACGCGTAACGAGGTGCTCGTCTGGGAGGCGAGACGTTTGCAGATTGTTGCAAATCGCATGAGCGGAAACCTGCTTGCAGCGTACGTCGGCGACCTTTCAGCTTTGCTGATCCGCCCACCGGAGGACATTTCCAACATCGTCCAGGAGCGCAATCTTCTAGCTGACACCAAGATTAAAGCGGGCGACGCGGCCATGCGTCAGTTGGTAGCGACAGACCTTCTGATTACCGATCAGGCATCAAACCTGGCAGCGGTGTACCCGCAATGGGCAATCAGTGAGATCGATATTTTCAGTAACCGCGGAACCGCCGAAGACTTCGCCCAATGGTTCACGGATCACGCCATCTCGCTCGACGACGAGCGTTCGATGCTCGTGGCCTGCCCCGACCATTACTTACTTCACGGAATCAGACCTGACAGCCAGGACGTCATTGAAGTGACGGGCGGCGCCATCGAGGCAAGTCACTTTGTCATCGACTACAGCGACTCACGTGGCTTACCGATCGTTGTCGATCCCGACTTCCCGGTCCGGTTTTCGGGGGCCGCAATGAATAGCTACGGGGTGGTGATCGGCGGGACTAACCATCGGATGCGAACGCTTGCGCAAGGCTTCCAAGTGCATGCGGCCATCTTCTTCCCTGCTGCGCTCCCTTACTGGTTCATAACCGAGCACCGCTGGCACCTCGCCTGTGAGTTTTCCAACTGGATCGAGGCGTACATCGCCCAGTCCGGCCACTAACGATGTTGCTGGCGTTCAACAGGGTTACCCTGATCTTTGGGGTTACCCTGGACTTCGCCACAATTCCACACATGGCCTTCTCCGCTGCCGGTATTGCCAATATTCAGCCACGCGCCAGCATCCCCTGAAGCCGCTTGGCGACAATCTCTTCCGACTGGTGCATGATTCGGTCGATCAGTTCCTCGGCCTTGGGGATGTCGTGAATGAGTCCGGCGTCCATGCCACACGACCAGGCGCCTGCGTCCAGGTCGCCATCCTGCATGACGCGCGGACGCGTTATAACCTGTCGGTAAGCGCCCGAAAGCCTCCGGCCAGGAATGGGAGCATGCACTCGAAAGCCCGTTCCAGATTGGTGGATTTGAACTTGCGAAGCGAAAGACTCTCCACTCTTCCGGGCTCCGACACCAAGGCAACCATCGCGCCGACCATAAAGCTGAATGCGTGGTAGATGTCCTCTTCAGGGACTGTTGGCAAACTCCGGCGGAACTCCGCGACAAACTGACGCGCAATGGGGTCATAGTGGTCGCTGATGAACTTCGCCCAATCGGGAGAATTGGAGACGCGAGAGATCAGCAGTGAATAGTTCTTCCAGCCCTGTCCGCCGTGGGAGCTTCGCTCCACAAATGGGTAAACGTAACCGGAAACCAGGTCTTCGAGCGGTATAGGATTGTCGCCTGCGCGAGTTCGTGCTGCATCGAGGGCGAGAATACGCTGATGCGCCATATAGGAAGCGCGACGTTCGACAACCTTGTTGAAGAGAACGTCCTTGGTGCCGAAGTGATACGTAACCAGGGCGATCCGGGTGTCAGTGGCCTCTGCCACGTCTCGCATCGACGTTCCGTGGTATCCGCTCTTGGCAAACAACGCTTCTGCGGCATCGAGCATTCGGTCGCGAGTGGCATCGCCAGCCTTCCTCGTTTTGGTCCGAACGATGCCAGGAACGCTACTTGAGGCTGGTTTTGCCCGCTCGCTTGCGGCAGTACTCGGTGAATTTTTCATCGGTATCTAAGCTGACGATGTCTCCGGTTCCCTTGTGGCCCGGCATTCGAAAGGATTTAGGTCAATTGTACAGCTAACGAACTTGGACATCGATTGCAGCCAGTGGATTCGATAGGCTCTCTTCTGCGCTTGAAGTGAGGGGTGACCGCTCCCTCGAACACAGCACCACAGGCGAACTTCGCCGTTTGACCGGTTTGTGATCCACTGCGGTCATCTGGGGCGGATGTGGCGAATGACAGCATATGGCCGGATGCGGCCAACCAGACAGCGGCACGCATTGTCACGAAAGGGAAGCTTCGGAAAGCTTTGCTCGCCAGGCGAGCAGTAGTTCGGCAATCTGCTGGGCGGATGCGGAATTCCCAGCGAGGCCCATCCCGTCTCGCTCGACTGACAGAAGGTATGCCAACAGGGTGGGACCATCGGCCAATATCACCAGCTCAAAGACTTTTGGCACGTACATGCGATATTCATCCCGAGGACCCGCAGAGTTCGCGACGCCAATGGGATCCCAGAGATAATAGAGAATCTCGTCAACTATTCGATAAAGCGTCAGATCTGGCTCGGTCATTTTTGAACCCATCGTTTTCTCACCGTCGTTGTAGGGATGGCTTTCCGAATGGTAGCTGCTTCCCGAGTCACCTTCAGGAACGCTGCTCCTGGCCGCCGGTCTCTGACCGACCCGGAGCGGGCATTCGTGGCGCGGGATCGCGCGGCAAATGCGCTCACTCAACGTTCGACATGAGCGGCAGCCTCAAGCGCAGCTTGCGGCTGCCGCTCGATGGAGGGGTTAGGCTTCGGGCCGCTCATATTCGTGAAGTAGCCTCTCGGCCCATTAGCGCACATAGGGGCGTCGCTAGCAGAATTATTGATCGCCAACAACAAGCACGCGCGGCCGCGCCGGGGCGTCTGGCTGTGAGCCTTTGCATTCCGGGCACGCCAGTCAATCGACTTGGGTTGATGAGCCAGAACGTAGCTGACCTTTTCCTTCGGTCCTTGAAACTTGATCGCAAACGGATTGGTCTCGTTGTAGGCTGCGGTAGTCATCGGCAAGCCAATCACGATGCTGGTCCGTTCATTGAACGGCCGCGGGGACAGGACCAGCATCGGATGCATATCCTTCAGTTTGACCCAATCAAGCACGGCGGCGAATCCATGGTCACGCAACGCATCGGCGCGGAGGCTATCTAATGGCGGGCAAGCTATGGGTGCCTGAGCGACGTGACATCATCTGGATCGACTGCAATCCGCAAGGTGGCCGTGAGACCTGGAGACAGGCTCCCTTGGAGGTATTTGCTGCGGCTTGTGAGCAACTAAACCAGATCATTGCGATCGCAGAGTGGCCTGATAGGGGTCCGCCTGCCGTCTTGGTCCGTCTCAATTGTTCAAGCGGTAAGCAATACTTGTACGGTTACCGATTGTCCAAACATTGTCGACCGGCAAAGCGTGGATGTTCTGCCTAGCATGATTGTGTGCCTTAACGTTGATACGCTTGGCAGGCCAGCCATTGCCTCGACGAAAGTCATGCTGACTTAAGGCATTTCCTTATACAGAAGTCATGACTCTTC
>NZ_JFJW01000144.1:3787-28030 GCF_000611125.1 Cupriavidus sp. SK-4 | reverse complement strand
GCTCGGCCAGCGCCTGTGCTAGGGCGCGCACGCTACGTGCGCGTGGCGGCACGGCGGCCAGCAGGGCCTCTGCATGCTCGGGCAACAGGCGGTATTCGTCGGTGCGGGCACGCTGGGCCAGGCCCGGCCAGCCCTCGGCCTCGCGCAAGGCCGGCGGCAAGGCCGGCAGCATCACTTCGCCCAGACGGCGCTGGTAGTAGCGCGCGGCAAAGGCGGCCAGCCCGATCCAGTCGGGCTGCAGCGGCGGCATCCAGTCCAGGCGCTGCGCCACCGGGCGCAGCCGGTCGGCGGGCACATCGGAGCTGTCGGCGTATGCCACCGCCACGCCGACCATGCTGCGGCGGCCGAACGGCACCACCACCAGGTCACCCGGGGCGACCTCGGGCGTGGCGAGGTAGTCGAAGCAGTCGTCGGCGGGGGTGTCCAGCGCGACCCGGATGACTGGCTGGGCGGCGGCGGACGACATCACGGCGCCCATCGCCGTGCTGTCCTCAACCAGTGGGAGCGCGCCGCTAGCTCGCGCCATGCGGCCCTTCCTGGTGCACCGCCTTTGCGCAACCTTTGTGCAACGGGCGGCTGGCGTAATAAGAGTGGAAATCTAGTGTGCGGCGCAACATCAACTTAAAGTAAAACTTCAAATGTGGCCCTAAGTCGATGATAGATGACTGGTTTTCCACTAATTCCACCGCCCCTGTGGATAACTTTGTTGAAAAGTCGCACCGGCTGGCCGGGAAGCCCCGCGAAACAAGGGATCCACCGGCATCGGGCCTTCCTTTGCAATTCTTCCAAATCCTTAAAAATCAAGGGCTTGCAAAGATCCCCCGGATAGGTTAGGGAATAACCCTGTCCCGCACTGCGGCAAACCTATCGGTGTGCATAAGTCAAGTGCCGCCAGTCAAGGCCGAGCACCTTTTTGGCGAATGCTGGCGAAAAAGTTAACTTGACAGGGTCCGGCGGCGCGGCGCCCGCAGCACTGGGTACGCTGGCGCGCCGGCACGCTGCAGCGCAGGGCGCCGCAGCAGCAGCCAGGCCGACCGCATACTGTCACCGTCACTTCTGCTCAGCGCGCAGCTGGCGGCTGTGGCGATGCACTTCGTCCACCAGCACCGAGACGTTCTCCGGCGGCGTGAACTGCGAAATGCCGTGGCCCAGGTTGAATACGTGACCATCACTGCCCCCGGCGGCGGCATAGCTGTCCAGCACGCCGCGCACCTGCTCGCGGATCGCGGCCTCGGGGGCGAACAGCACGGTCGGGTCGATATTGCCCTGCAGCGCCACGCGCCCGCAGGTGCGGCGGCGCGCTTCGGCCAGGTTGACGGTCCAGTCCAGCCCGATCGCGTCGGCGCCGGTGTCAGCCAGCGCCTCGAGCCACAGGCCGCCGCCCTTGGTAAAGACGATCGCGGGCACCTGCTGGCCATCGTGCTCGCGCTTCAGGCCGGCCAGCACCCGGCGCATATAGGCCAGCGAGAACGCCTGGTACATGCCGTCGGCAAGCGCCCCGCCCCAGGTGTCGAAAATCATCACGGCCTGCGCGCCGGCTTCGATCTGGGCATTCAGGTATGCCGTCACCGCCTGGGCGTTGATCTCGAGAATGCGGTGCATCAGGTCCGGGCGGCCGTACATCATCGCCTTGACCGTGCGGAAGTCGTCCGAGCCGCCGCCTTCGACCATGTAGCACGCCAGCGTCCAGGGGCTGCCGGAAAAGCCGATCAGCGGCACGCGCTGGCGGCCGTCCTGGACCAGTGCGCGGCGGATCTCGCTCACCGCGTCAAAGACATACTGCAGCGACGCCATGTCCGGCACCGCCAGTTTCTGCACGTCGGCTTCGGTGCGCAGCGGATGGGCAAAGCGCGGGCCCTCGCCCTGCGCGAACGACAGGCCCAGGCCCATCGCGTCGGGCACGGTCAGGATGTCGGAAAAGAGAATCGCCGCGTCCAGCGGATAACGGTCCAGCGGCTGCAGTGTCACTTCCGTGGCGTAGGCCGGGTTCTTCGCCAGCCCGAGGAAACTGCCGGCGCGGGCGCGCGTGGCGTTGTACTCGGGCAGGTAGCGGCCCGCCTGGCGCATCAGCCACAGCGGCGTGTATTCGGTCGGCTGGCGGCGCAGCGCGCGCAGGAAGGTATCGTTCTGCAGTGCGGTCATGGTCATCCTCGTAAGACCGCCATTCTAAGGGATGGCTGCGGCTGGATGCCGCTCAGACGTCGTCGATCATCCCGGTGAAGGCCGCTGCGGCACGCCGCATCCATTCGCGCGCGCGTTCGGCATCGGGCTGCAGCCGTGCGAAGCCGTGGGTCATGCCGCTGGCCTCGATGGTGACCACCGGGGCGTCGTGGCGCACCAGGAAGTCGGCATAGGCCAGGCCGTCGTCGCGCAGCACATCGTGCGCGGCCACCATCAGCACGGTGGCGGGCGGACGCACTGGCGGCGCGGCCATCAGGTGCACGCGGGGGTCGGGATGGGCGGCGCCCTGCGCCAGGGCCTCGGCGCCGATGAACTGGGTCCAGAACCAGGCCATCTCGTCACGCGTCAGGCCAGGACCGTCGGCAAAGGCGCGGTAGCTTTCGGTGCTGAGCACCGGCGCCGTCACGGGATAGATCAGCAGCTGCGCATCGACCCGCGCCGCGCCGCCGCTGTTGAGTTGCTGCGCTGCCTGCGCCGCCAGGTGGCCGCCGGCGCTGTCACCCGCCACGGCCAGGAAGTCGGTCGCCAGCCCGAGTGCCTGGCGTTGACCGGTGAACCACTGCACGGCCTCGGCAGCATCGTCGCAGGGAGCAGGGAACGCGTGCTCGGGGGCGAGGCGGTAGTCGACGCTGGCCACCGCGCAGCCCGTGTCGGCCGCCAGCAAGGCGGCAACCGTATGGTGCGTCTGCGCCGAGCCGATCACCCAGCCGCCACCGTGGAAGTAGACCACCAGCCGCGGCGCGGTCTTGCCGGCCGGGCGGAACAGCCTGGCGCCCAGCGTGCGGCCAGCGAGCGCAAGCTCCAGGTCCTGCACCGTGATGCCTGGCGGATCCGGCAACAGCGACACCGCCGCAATCTCGGCGAAACGGGCCCGCTGCGCCGGAATGTCGGCCGGCGCGGGCGCATTGGCGTAACGCTCCGCCAGGCGGCGGTAATAGGCAAGCAGTTGCGGATCGATGGCCATGGTTGGCGGCTGAAGGGAAAGCGGAAAGTAGAAGCGGTGCCTGACGGGAATCAGTCCAGCCCGAGCTGGTGCGTCAGCTCGACCTTGCTGCAGCAATCCTGCACCGCCAGCAGGCCGGCATCGGAAGCGCGGCGCACTGCCTGGTCGTTGACGATGCCCAACTGCAGCCAGACACCCTGTGCGCCAACGGCGATGGCCTCATCGACCACGCCGGGCGTTTCCTCGGCACGGCGGAAGATGTCGACCCACGCGATGGGGCTGCCTGCTGCCGCGGCAGCGTCGGCGGCTTCGCGCAGCGTGGCGTGGCAGGTCTCGCCCAGAATGCGTTCGCCGGCATGACGCGGATTGACCGGCACGATCCGGAAGCCGTGGTCCTGCAGGAATTCCGCAACCTCATGGCTGGGACGCTCCCGGCGGTCGGACAGGCCGACCACGGCCACGGTCTTCATCGCCAGCATGGCTTGTATGGCTTGCTGCATCTCAGGGCGCATCGCGTCTCCGGGTGGACAAGGGCGGGCCCGCGGACATGCAAAAACGCAACGCGAAGGCCTCAGGCGTCCTGAATCGTAACCGGAATTGTCACGCAGAGATTGGTGGGGGAGCGAACACGTAAATCGCGTCATTAAAGATAATGCAACGGCACCTTTCTGCGGTTAACGTGACGTGAACGCGTGAAAATATGCCGAACACGCCAGATCCCGGCACCTCTGGCTTTCAACTTCTTGCAAAACGATACATTTTGTTACTGCCATGCCGGGGAGTTTCCCCCACAATGCATTGACACACCCGCTGTCCGCGGCGTGTGGCGCCCCAGTGAATAAGGCTGTTCAGACTTAAAGGGGCGTGGTGAAGAAAGCCTTTTTGAAGCAGTAACCGATTTTCCGATCCAGCAGATCGCCGCTGGACCGGAGCACCAGGTAGACCGTTGCAGCGCGTGGCCTTTGCGGCCTCTGGTCGGATATTGGATATCCGTTGCGCCTTGATTGTCGGCCTGGACCGAACCCGTTCCTTCGAATTGACCCCTCGAAGGGATTTTCCCGTCCGCGCGGAGCCTCCCCGGCCCGCGCGCTTTTTTTTGTCCAGGCAGGACAAAAGCATATCGCCACGCCCAAAAAAAGGCAGCCATGGGCTGCCTTTTTTCATTGTCGCGCCAGAAAAACAACAGCGCGACAACCGACTAATTGCTTACTTCTTACGACGCAGGCGGGCGATGGCAGCCAGTTGGGCAGCCGCCACGGCGAGCTCGCTCTGAGCGCGCGCCAGATCCAGATCGCTGCTCTGGTTCTGCATCAGCTCTTCGGCAGCACGCTTGGCTTCCCGCGCCTTGGCTTCGTCCAGGTCGCCACCGCGGATAGCGGTGTCGGCCAGCACGGTGACGTGCTTGGGCTGGACTTCGAGAATGCCGCCGGCAACGAACACGAACTCTTCGCTGCCGTCTTCCTTCTCGATCCGCACCGCACCCGGCTGGATGCGCGTGATCAGCGGCGTGTGACCCGGCAGAATGCCCAGTTCACCCGACTCGCCCGGCAGCGCCACGAACTTCGCCTGGCCGGAGAAGATCGACGTTTCCGCGCTGACGACGTCTACAAGAATGGTTGCCATATCAGATCCTTTCTCCTGAAAGCTTTGGCTTCCCGTTTCCGGGAAGCAAGTATTTCGCCTTCGTGCCAGGCGCGGCCGCCGCAGACCGTAGATTAACTACGGCAAGGCAGCCGCAACGACGCATGAAGGCGAAAGACGCCGCTTACTGGAGCTTCTTGGCCTTTTCGAAGGCTTCGTCGATCGAGCCGACCATGTAGAACGCCTGCTCGGGCAGGTGATCGCACTCGCCATCCACCAGCATCTTGAAACCACGGATGGTTTCCTTCAGCGGCACGTACTTGCCCGGCGAACCCGTGAACACTTCGGCCACGTGGAACGGCTGCGACAGGAAACGCTGGATCTTACGAGCGCGGTTCACGGCCATCTTGTCTTCCGGCGACAGTTCGTCCATGCCCAGAATCGCGATGATGTCGCGCAGTTCCTTGTAACGCTGCAGGGTCTGCTGTACGGCGCGCGCAACGTTGTAGTGCTCCTGGCCAACCACTTGCGGGTCCATCTGACGCGAGGTCGAGTCGAGCGGGTCCACTGCGGGGTAGATACCGAGAGCGGCAATGTCACGCGACAGCACCAGGGTCGAGTCCAGGTGCAGGAAGGTGGTAGCCGGCGACGGGTCGGTCAAGTCATCCGCAGGCACGTAGACGGCCTGGATCGACGTAATCGAGCCAGTCTTGGTCGACGTAATACGCTCCTGCAGCTTGCCCATTTCTTCAGCCAGCGTCGGCTGGTAGCCCACGGCGGAAGGCATACGGCCCAGCAGTGCCGACACTTCGGTACCAGCCAGCGTGTAGCGGTAGATGTTGTCGACGAAGAACAGGATGTCACGGCCCTCGTCGCGGAACTTCTCGGCCATGGTCAGGCCGGAAAGTGCCACGCGCAGACGGTTGCCCGGCGGCTCGTTCATCTGGCCGAACACCATGGCCACCTTGTCGAGCACGTTCGAGTCCTTCATTTCGTGGTAGAAGTCGTTCCCTTCACGGGTACGCTCGCCCACGCCGGCGAACACCGACAGACCGCTGTGCTGCTTGGCGATGTTGTTGATGAGCTCCATCATGTTGACGGTCTTGCCCACGCCTGCGCCACCAAACAGACCCACCTTGCCGCCCTTGGCGAACGGGCAAATCAGGTCGATCACCTTGATGCCGGTTTCGAGCAGGTCGGTGGAAGGCGACAGTTCGTCGAACTTCGGCGCCTTCTGGTGAATCGCGCGCCGCTCGTCGGAAGCGATCGGGCCAGCTTCGTCGATGGGGCGACCCAGGACATCCATAATGCGGCCCAGCGTGCCTTGACCCACCGGCACCGAGATCGGCGCGCCGGTGCTCTTCACCGGCATGCCGCGACGCAGGCCGTCCGACGAACCGAGGGCAATGGTACGGACCACGCCGTCACCCAACTGCTGCTGGACTTCGAACGTCAGGCCCTTTTCGGCGAACGACGTTTCGCCGCTGTCTTCCAGCACCAGCGCGTCGTACACCTTCGGCATCGCGTCGCGCGGGAACTCGATGTCCACCACGGCGCCGATGCACTGCACAATATTTCCGATACTCATTTCGTATCTCCGATAGCTTGAATTCTTAACGCCTCAGACCGCTGCCGCACCGCTGACGATCTCTGACAATTCCTTGGTGATCGCTGCCTGCCGGGTCTTGTTGTAGTCCAGCTGCAGTTCGCCGATCACGTTCTTGGCATTGTCGGATGCCGCCTTCATAGCCACCATGCGCGCCGACTGTTCGGACGCCATGTTCTCGGCCACGGCCTGGTACACCAGCGCCTCGACGTAGCGAACCAGCAGCTCTTCCACCACGGTCTGCGCGTCAGGCTCGTAGATGTAGTCCCACGAGTAGGCGCGCTTCTCTTCTTCCGTCTGCGACAGCTTGTCGGCGGCGAGCGGCAGCAGTTGCTCAACCATCGGTTCCTGCTTCATCGTGTTGATGAACTTGGTGTACGCGATGTACACCGCATCGACTTCACCATTGGTGAATGCGTCGAGCTGGACCTTGATCGCGCCGATCAGCTTTTCCAGGTGCGGGGTGTCGCCGAGCTGCACCACATTCGAGGCCACCTTGGCGCCGATGCGGCTCAGGAACTGCATGCCCTTGCTGCCGATGGCAGTGGCTTGCACATCCACGCCGCGACCCTGCAGGCTCTTCAGCTCGTTGGTCACCGCACGCAGCACGTTCGTGTTCAGACCGCCGCACAGCCCCTTGTCGGTCGTGACCACGATCATGCCGACGCGCTTGACTTCGCGCTCCTGCATGAACGGGTGCTTGAACTCGGGGTTGGCCGAAGCCAGGTGCGCCGCGATGTTACGCACTTTCTCGGCATAGGGACGGGCATTGCGCATCCGTTCCTGCGCCTTGCGCATCTTGGATGCGGCGACCATCTCCATCGCCTTGGTGATCTTGCGCGTGTTCTGCACGCTCTTAATCTTGGTTCGAATCTCTTTCGTTCCGGCCATACTTTCCTCTCCGTCCGAACCAGCGCCGCGCCGGCGTTAGCCAGGCGCGGCGGCGGTATCGGAGAATTGCGCGGTTAGAACGCGGCGGACTTCTTGAAATCCTCGATCGCGGCACGCAGGGCGGGTTCATCTTCCTTCGAGAGCTGCTTGGTCTCTTCGATACGGTTGATGAGGTCGGCGTACTTGGTCTTCAGATGGTCGTGCAGGCCCTTCTCGAACGGCAGAATGTCCTTCACTTCCACGTTGTCGAGGAAGCCGTTGTTGGCGGCGAACAGCGACGCGGCCAGCTGCCACACCTGCTGCGGCTGGTATTGCGGCTGCTTGAGCAGCTCGGTCACGCGGCGGCCGCGCTCCAGCTGCTTGCGGGTGGCATCGTCCAGGTCCGAAGCGAACTGCGCGAAAGCAGCCAGTTCACGGTACTGGGCGAGGTCGGTACGGATACCACCGGCCAGGTTCTTCACCACCTTGGTCTGGGCAGCACCACCCACGCGCGACACCGAAATACCGGCATTGATGGCGGGACGGACACCGGCGTTGAACAGGTCGGTTTCCAGGAAGATCTGGCCGTCGGTAATCGAAATCACGTTGGTCGGCACGAACGCGGACACGTCGCCGGCCTGCGTTTCGATCACCGGCAGCGCGGTCAGCGAACCGGTCTTGCCCTTGACGGCGCCGTTGGTGAACTTCTCGACGTACTCGGCGTTCACGCGCGCGGCACGCTCCAGCAGGCGCGAGTGCAGGTAGAACACGTCGCCCGGGTACGCTTCACGGCCCGGCGGGCGGCGCAGCAGCAGCGACACCTGGCGGTAGGCCCAGGCTTGCTTGGTCAGGTCGTCATAGACGATCAGCGCGTCTTCGCCGCGGTCGCGGAAGTACTCGCCCATGGTGCAGCCGGCGTAGGCAGCCAGGTACTGCATGGCGGCCGAGTCCGAAGCGGCGGCGGCCACGACGACGGTGTATTCCATCGCGCCGTGCTCTTCCAGCTTGCGCACCACGTTGGCGATCGTCGAAGCCTTCTGGCCAATGGCGACGTACACGCAGTACATGCCCTTGCCCTTCTGGTTGATGATCGCGTCGACAGCCACGGCGGTCTTGCCGGTCTGGCGGTCGCCAATGATCAGCTCACGCTGGCCACGGCCGATCGGCACCATCGAGTCGATCGACTTCAGGCCGGTCTGCACCGGCTGGCTCACCGACTGACGCGCGATCACGCCCGGGGCGACCTTCTCGATCACGTCCGTTTCCTTGGCGTTGATCGGGCCCTTGCCGTCGATCGGCTGGCCCAGCGTGTTGACCACGCGGCCCAGCAGTTCCTTGCCCACCGGCACTTCCAGAATGCGGCCGGTGCACTTGACCGTGTCGCCTTCGGAAATGTGTTCGTAGTCACCCAGCACCACGGCGCCGACCGAGTCGCGCTCGAGGTTCAGCGCGAGGCCGAAGGTGTTGCCGGGGAATTCCAGCATCTCGCCCTGCATCACGCCGGACAGGCCGTGCACGCGGCAGATGCCATCGGTCACGGAAATCACCGTGCCGGTGTTGCGCACTTCAGCTTCAGCGCCAAGGCCCGAGATGCGGGTCTTGATCAGCTCGCTGATTTCTGAGGGGTTCAGTTGCATCACAATGCTCCTAATTCTTCAATCCGTCGGCCGGTGCGGTCAGGCGGTCAGCGTGGCTTGCATGGCAGCCAGGCGCGTACGCACGGAGGTGTCGAGCACTTCGTCGCCGACCTTGACGCTCACGCCGCCGATCAGGGACGGGTCCACCGCCACCTTCGCGTACAGCTTGCGGCCGAACTTGCGTTCGAGTGCAGCGACCAGGTCGTTCAACTGCGAACCTTCCAGCGGGAATGCGCTGGTGATCTCGACATCCGACGACCCTTCGCGGGCGTTCTTGAGCACATGGAACTGCTCGGCGATTTCCGGCATCACCGTCAGGCGGCCGTTATCCACCAGCAGCTTGACGAAGCGGCGAGCCTCGTCATTCAGCGGGGACTTCAGCACCGACAGGAACAGTTCGGCCAGCTTCTCGCCGGGAACGTTCGGATCGCCGGCTACCGCCTTCATGTCGGGATTGGCAGCAACCTGCCCCATCTCCGACACCAGCTCGGACCATGCACCCAGATTGCCTGCGCTCGATTCGCTGGCGACGCGGAACAGCGCCTCAGCGTAGGGACGGGCAATGGTTGCGGTTTCAGCCATGATTAGAGCTCAGCCTTGAGTTGATTGAGCAGGTCGGTGTGGACCTGCGCGTTCACTTCACGCTTGAGGATCTGCTCGGCACCCTTGACGGCCAGCACGGCAACCTGGTCACGCAGTTCTTCGCGTGCACGGGTAACCTGCTGGTCTGCTTCGGCCTTGGCCTGGGCAATGATGCGTGCGGCTTCTGCCTGGGCGTTTTGCTTGATCTCGTCCGCCGTCAGCTGGGCGCGCTTCTCGGCGTCAGCGACGCGTTGTGCACCCTCGGTGCGGGCTTCGGCCATAGCCTGGTCCACACGCTTGTTGGCGAGTTCGAGCTCGGCCTTGCCCTTCTCGGCAGCGGCGAGGCCATCGGCGATCTTCTTTGCGCGTTCGTCGAGCGCCTTCACCAGCGGCGGCCAAATGAATTTGGCAACAACCCACCACAGGATGAAGAACACGACCATCTGCGCAAAAAACGTTGCGTTCAGATTCATGGTGTGTTCCTTTCGGTAATCAAACTACAGATAAATGCGCAAGGGCGGCCAGGCTAGTGGCCCGCGCCGCCCGTCAGCATCATGCAGACCGAAAAGAATTACTTGATGACAGCCAGCAGCGGGTTGGCGAAGGCGAACAGCATTGCAACACCCACGCCGATCAGGAATGCAGCGTCGATCAGGCCAGCCAGCAGGAACATCTTGGTTTGCAGCGGGTTCATCAGCTCAGGCTGACGTGCGCAGGCTTCGATGTACTTGCCACCCATCAGGGCGATACCCAGGCAGGCGCCGATAGCGCCCAGGCCGATGATGATGCCGATACCGATGGCGGTCAGACCTTGGATGTTGGCGAGAAATGCTTGCATGATGACTCCTTTAATTTAGAGAGACTTAGAACCAAAAAACCAAAAACCGGAAATCAGTGGTGATCGTGAGCCTGGCCGATATACACCAGCGTCAGCATCATGAAAATGAAGGCCTGGAGCAGGACGATCAGGATGTGGAAGATCGCCCATACCGTGCCGGCCACCACGTGGCCGACAAAGCCCAGCGCGGACAGGTCGGCGCTGAACGTCCAGATGGAACCCAGCAGCGCGATCAGCAGGAACACGAGTTCGCCGGCGTACATGTTGCCGAACAACCGCATGCCGAGCGAAACGGCCTTGGCCAGGAATTCAATCAGGTTCAGGACCAGGTTGAACGGGGCCAGGTACCACTTGGCGCCGAACGGGGCCGAGAACAGTTCGTGCATGAAGCCGCCCGTACCCTTGATCTTGAAGCTGTAGTAGATCATCAGGACCAGCACCGAGCACGACATGCCCAGCGTGCCGTTCAGGTCGGCCGTGGCCACTGCGCGGTGGTGGGGAAGGTGAATGTGGAAGACGCCGAGCAGGCTGTTCAGGCCGGTGACCCAGTCGACCGGAATCAGGTCGATCGCGTTCATCATGGTGATCCAGCAGAACACCATCAGCGCCAGCGGAGCAATCCACGAACGGTCGCCGTGGATGATGCCCTTGGCCTGGTCGTCGACCATCTCGACGATCATCTCGACGAAGGCCTGGAAGCGGCCCGGCACGCCGGCAGTGACGCGGCGCGCGGCAGCGTACAGGAACAGCACGGCGATGGCGCCGCACAGCACGGACCAGAACACCGTGTCGTAGTTGAGCACGGAGAAATCGACCACCGACGCTTGCTTGCCGCCGACCGAGTTCAAGTTCTGCAAGTGTTCGGCGATATAGCCGGAGGGTGTCAGCGCGTGTTCGGCGCCTTGGGTAGCATCAGACATGTCGATACGAACGGTATATTGCGAAATCTTCAGGCCGCGCGCCGCCACTGTCTGGCAAACGCCCGGTACGCAACTTGCATTGCCTTCGGCGGATTCGCCGGTCACCGCAATGCAAGCGGGGTCCAACCTTGGCCGTGTCCGATGTCACTGCGATGAAACCCGCGGTGAAACCGTCACGGAAAACTCTTGATATTCCGTTTCGGTGCCCCACCTCCGGGTGAAGCACCGTTTTCGAGCGGCTGGCCTAGCGCATCGCCAGGGCCACCACCCAATATGTCTTTAGCGCCAGCAGGAACGTGACCAGCATCGGCACCCAGCGCAGATCCCGGTACAGCACCACGACCAGCACCAGCAGTGCCACGGTGCCGAAGACCTTGATCGCCTCACCCAGCACCAGCCCGCCGACCGACGCCCGGTCGCGCGCCAGCCACAGGCGCAAGGCGAAGAATCCGCTCGGCACGAAGCACACCATGCCGCCGAACAGCGCCGACCACCCATACGGCCCCGCCTCTTTCGCGAACAGCGCCCAGCACAGTGCCGACAGCAGGGAAACCACCACCTGCGCCAGGACAACCTTGCCCGGGGTCATGCGCGAAGGGCGCAACGCACGCTCGCCAAACAGCGTCACCGCCTCGGCATGCGACAGCGGATCGACAGCCTCTTCCTCACGTTCTGCGCCTTCTTTCCAGTCGTCCCAGTCATCTTCCTGACGGGACCCGGCGCCTCGCTGCTGACGGTCTTGAACCACTACCTGCCTGCCTCATTCCAGGCCGGAACTTTTCGGCCCGACCAGAATTCAAACCGCACGATTTTAAGGGGAACTACTGATTCGCGTCAATCCGCTTACATTTACCTTGCAATGCGTTGTGCACAACGGTTGCCATCACGATGGCATGATGGCCGCGCAAAAATTGCGCAGCAATGATGTTTGACGTAATTGGATTGCACAGCGAACCCTGTGCATGATGAGGGATTACCGGGCACGCCGTACGTATACCTGCCCTTGGAACGACCACTGCAGCGTACACGCAACAGTCATCGCCGCAATGTCCGCTAATCGCACCGAATTGCGCACGCGAAGTTACGTGCGCCTTCGCATCTTGCCTCAGGCAACCTTCTGCTTTTCAGTGGATTCACGCAGGCGCACGAGCACGCCTTCCAGCGCGTCGTTGTCGCTGAAGTGGATGGTGAGCTGGCCCTTGCCGCGCGCGCCCAGCTTGATCTGTACCGCCAGGCCCAGCGCATCGGACAATTCTTCTTCCAGCCGTGCCACGTCGCGCACGTTGTTGGCGCCCTTCTGCTTGAGCGACTTCAGGTCGAACGGCTTGAGCGTGGACGCCACCAGCTTCTCGGTCTCGCGCACCGACAGCCGCTTGTTCACGATCTGGTTGGCCAGCGTGATCTGGTTGGCGCCGTCCACCGCCAGCAGCGCGCGCGCGTGGCCCATGTCGAGGTCGCCCGCCATCAGCATGGTCTGCACCGGCGCGGCCAGGTTCAGCAGGCGCAGCAGGTTCGACACCGCGCTGCGCGAACGGCCGACCGACTCGGCCGCCTGCTCATGCGTGAAACTGAACTCGCGGATCAGGCGCATGATGCCCTGCGCTTCTTCCAGCGGGTTCAGGTCTTCGCGCTGGATGTTCTCGATCAGCGCCATCGCGGCCGCGGCTTCATCGGCCACGTCCTTCACCAGCACCGGCACCTTGTCCAGGCCGGCGAGCTTGGACGCGCGGAAGCGCCGCTCGCCCGCGATGATTTCATAGCGGTCCGGCTCGGCCACGCGGCGCACCAGGATCGGCTGCATCAGGCCCTGCGCGCGGATGCTGGCGGCCAGCTCCTGCAGCGCGCCTTCATCCATGCGCGTGCGCGGCTGGTACTTGCCCGGCTGCAGCTGGCTCAGGCGCAGCACCGTGGGTGCACCCTCCTGCTTCACCGATTCAACGATTTCGGCCGGCCCGCCCAGCAACGCTTCGAGGCCGCGGCCCAGGCCCTTTTTCTTTGCAGTGCTCATGCTTGCCCTCTCCTTCAGCCCAGCTGCCTGACGCGCGCGATCATCTCGGCGCCGAAATCCAGGTACGCTTTTGCGCCCTTCGATGACGGATCGAACGCCACGCCCGGCATGCCATAGGACGGCGCCTCGGCCAGGCGCACATTGCGCGGAATCAGGGTCTTGAAGACCTTTTCACCGAAGTGCGATTCCAGCTGCGCCGACACCTGCTGCTGCAGCGTGACGCGCGGATCGAACATGACGCGCAGCAGGCCGATCACCTGCAGGTCGCGGTTCAGGTTGGCGTGCACCTGCTTGATGGTGTTGACCAGGTCCGACAGCCCTTCCAGCGCGAAGTACTCGCACTGCATCGGCACGATCACGCCGTGCGCGGCACACAGGCCGTTCAGCGTCAGCAGCGACAGCGACGGCGGGCAGTCGATCAGCACGAAGTCATACTCGTCATTGACCTCTTCGATGGCCTGCCTGAGGCGGCGCTCGCGCTGGTCCAGCTCGACCAGCTCCACTTCCGCGCCGGCCAGTTCGCGGTTGGCGGGCAGCACGTCGTACCTGCCGGTCTCGGAACGCTGGCGCGCCTGCTTGATGCTGGCCAGGCCCACCAGCACCTGGTACACGCTGTGCTCCAGCGCCTGTTTGTCGATGCCCGAACCCATCGAGGCATTGCCCTGCGGGTCCAGGTCGACCAGCAGCACGCGCTGGTCCTGCGCGGCCAGGCCGGCGGCGAGGTTCACCGTGGTGGTGGTCTTGCCTACCCCGCCCTTCTGGTTTGCGATCACGAATACCTTGGCCATAAGCTACTGAGGCTCCTGCTTCAATTCATCCGGCCAGCGCGGGGCTGGCAGTTCGTGGCGCTGCACGCAGCGCCACGGCGTACGTCATGCGTTGGCGCTTGCGCGCCGCGACAGCACCACCAGGTGGCGCTCGGCATCCAGCCCGGGCACGGTGATGCGGGACACCGCATCGACCTGCCATTGCGCCATCAGCCCGGCAGCTTCCATGCGGTCCAGCTCGGCCTGTGGATAAACACCCTTCATGGCGATCAGCTTGCCGTGCGGTGCGAGGAGCTGGCCCGACAGGTTCACGAAGTCAGTCAGCTCGGCAAACGCGCGCGAGGTGATCACGGCAAAGCCATCGTCGTCGTCCAGCTTCTCTACCGGCCCCCAATGCGCCGCGGCATTGGAAAGCCCGAGTTGCGCACGGCACTGGGTCAGGAAGGCGGTCTTCTTCTGCACGATGTCCACCATCAGCACCGACACGTCGGGACAGGCGATGGCCAGCGGCAGGCCGGGCATGCCGCCGCCCGAGCCCACGTCCAATACCCTGCCCCGCGCCGGCGTGCCTACCTCTGCGGCGCGCGCGGCTTCGGCCAGTGCCGGCACGGCGGCAAGCGAGTCCAGCATGTGATGCGTAAGCATCTCATCGGGGTGGCGGATTGCGGTCAGGTTGTAGACGCCGTTCCACTTGCGCAGCAGCGCCAGGTAGGCAAACAAGGTGTCGATCTGGGCCGGCGCCAGCGTCAGCCCGATCTCGGCCAGGCCGGCTTCAAGGCGACGACGCTGCGTGGCGTCGTCGGTCATGGTGTGTCGCGGACCGGGCACTCAGGCGGCCTCTTCGGAGTTGCCGGAAGGTGCGCCCGACTCAGCGCGCATGCGCCCCAGCCCCTTCTTCTTCAGGTGCACCAGCAGCAGCGAGATCGCGGCCGGCGTCACGCCGGAAATGCGCGAGGCCTGGCCCAGCGTTTCCGGACGATGCTGGTTCAGCTTCTGACTGACCTCGAAGCCCAGGCCACGCACTTCGGTGTAGTCCAGCCCTTCCGGCAGGCGGGTCGACTCATTGGCTTCCAGCTTGTCGACCTCGGCCGCCTGGCGGGCGATATAGCCGTGGTACTTGATGCCGATCTCGATCTGCTCGCGGATCTGCTCCGCCAGCATCGGCTCGGCGTCCAGCGGCGTTTCCGGGGCATGGCGGCCGCCCTGCAGCGCCATCAGTGCTTCATAGCGGACTTCGGGCCGGCGCAGCAGGTCGGCCAGGCTGTACTCGCGCTCGATCGGCTTGCCCAGCAGCGGCATGGCATCTTCGGCCGGCAGCATGGCCGGGTTGACCCATGTGCTCTTCAGGCGCTCTGTTTCACGTGAAACAGCGTCGCGCTTGCGGTTGAAGGCATCCCAGCGTGCATCGTCGACCACGCCCAGTTCACGGCCGACCTCAGTCAGGCGCATATCGGCATTGTCTTCTCGCAGGCTCAGGCGGAATTCCGCGCGGCTGGTGAACATGCGATACGGCTCGGTCACACCGCGGGTAATCAGGTCGTCGACCAGCACGCCCAGGTAGGCCTGGTCACGGCGCGGCGTCCACGCATCGCGTTCGCGCACATAGCAGCCAGCGTTGATGCCGGCCAGCAGGCCCTGCGCGGCGGCTTCTTCATAGCCGGTGGTGCCATTGATCTGCCCCGCAAAGAACAGGCCGCGGATCGCCTTGCTCTCCAGCGATGCCTTCAGCCCGCGCGGATCGAAGTAGTCATACTCGATCGCATAGCCGGGGCGCAGGATATGCGCGTTCTCCATCCCGCGGATCGAGTGCACCAGGTCCAGCTGCACGTCGAACGGCAGGCTGGTCGAGATCCCGTTGGGGTAGAACTCGTTGGTGGTCAGGCCTTCGGGTTCCAGGAAGATCTGGTGGCTTTCCTTGCTGGCAAAGCGATGGATCTTGTCCTCGATGCTCGGGCAGTAGCGCGGCCCTACCCCTTCGATCACGCCGGTGTACATCGGCGAGCGGTCCAGCCCGCCGCGGATGATGTCGTGGGTATGGCTGTTGGTATGGGTGATCCAGCATGGCAGCTGTTGCGGGTGCTGCTCCGGACGGCCCAGAAAGGAGAACACCGGTACCGGATCCAGGTCGCCAGGCTGCTCTTCCATCACCGAGAAATCGATGGTGCGGCCGTCAATACGCGGCGGCGTGCCTGTCTTCAGGCGGCCTTGCGGCAGCTTCAGGTCCTTCAGGCGCGCCGACAGCGACACCGCTGCCGGGTCGCCGGCGCGGCCGCCGGTGTAGTTGTCCAGCCCGACGTGGATCTTGCCGTCCAGGAAGGTGCCGGCGGTCAGCACCACCGCGCGGGCGCGGAAGGCGATGCCGACCTGCGTCATAGCGCCGACTACGCGGTCGCCCTCCACCATCAGGTCGTCCACGGCCTGCTGGAACAGCATCAGGTTCGGCTGGTTCTCCAGCCTCGTACGGATCGCCTTGCGGTACAGCACGCGGTCCGCCTGGGCGCGCGTGGCGCGTACCGCCGGGCCCTTGCTGGAGTTGAGGATGCGGAACTGGATGCCGGACTCGTCCGTGGCTGCGGCCATGGCACCGCCCAAGGCGTCCACTTCCTTGACCAGGTGCCCCTTGCCGATGCCCCCGATGGACGGGTTGCAGCTCATCTGGCCCAGCGTCTCGATGTTGTGAGTCAGCAGCAGCGTCTGGCAGCCCATACGGGCCGCGGCGAGTGCAGCTTCAGTGCCGGCATGGCCACCGCCGACGACGATGACATCGAATTCTTTTGGGTAAAGCATGGGACACCTCCTCCGGGAGGCTGGCGGGAAAATACGGGAATGCGAAATTATAGCGGCAATCGACAAGCCGCTTTCCGACGGTAACCATGTTTCACGTGAAACATGGCGTTGGCGATACCCGGCGAGTCGCTTGAAAGCGACGTTATGTTCCACGTGAAACAAAAAGGCCGGGCACAGGGCCGGGCCGGATGTTTCACGTGGAACAAGCGCCTCAGAGTTGCGCGCGGATGTAGCCCGCAACCTGCTCGGTCAGCTTGCCAAGATCGCGCTGCAAGGTGGTGAACCCGGCATTGCGCTCGCGTGTCACCTCGTCCATATACAGCGGCCGCCGAATCTCAATCTGCAGGCTATTGCGCCGCTCGGCCGGCCGGCCGATCTGTGCGATCAGCTGCACGCCCTTGTATGGGTCGTTGCGCGCCACCGTGTAGCCCATGCCGCGCAGTTCCCGTTCGACCAGGTCGACCAGCCCCGGCTCGCAGGTGGTGCCGTCCCGGTCGCCCAGCACAAAGTCCGCCAGCGGGTCTGGGCTGTCGATCTTGAGCCGCTCGTAGGCGTTATTGGGCATGGAGTGCAGGTTCAGGTGCCAGAGCGCGCCAAAGCGCTGGTAGGCGCTCTCCACGGCCTCGGCCAGCGCCGCATGGTACGGCCGGTAGTAGCCGTCGATACGGCCCTGCACTTCCGCTACGGACAGGCGCCGGTCATAGATCGGCGTGCTGGCATCGATCCGGCTCCAGATCAGGCCGTAGCCCAGTTGCGTCTTCGGCCCTGGGGCCAGCGCTGTCGACCAGGCGCCGTCGAGCTGGGCCGGATCGATATCGTCGGCCATCCGGTTCGGGTCGATATAGACGCGCGGGAAAGTCGCCGCCAGCAGCGTACCGCCTGCTGCGGGCACGGCCTCCCACAGAGCGTCGACGTGTGTGTCCTCGCCCCCGCGCAGGCGCGCGGCAGGGATCGCCGCGCCGAAGTCGGCCGGGTAGGCGGTGCCGCTGTGCGGCGAGTCGCACACCAGCGGTAGCACCTCCCCTTCCGGCAGGCGCACAATGACCGGCGGCAGCGCGGCGGCCAGGTGATTCGCTTCAGCCATGTGTCAGTCCAGTTGGATGTTGGCGGCCTTGGCAACGCGGGCATAGCGCGCCATGGCCTGCTGGATCTGGGCCTTGAACTGCTCCGGCGTGGTCGGCACCAATGTGCCGCCGGACTCTTCCACCTTGCGCTTGAATTCAGGGTTCTGCATGGCCTTGTGGATGGCCTGGTTCAGCCTTGCCACGATGGCGGGCGGCGTGCCCGCGGGCGCGACGATGCCGAACCAACCGCCGTCGCCCATCTCCTTGTAGCCCAGTTCCGCATAGGTGGGCACGTTTGGCAACTGCGGCGAGCGCGTGGCGCCAAGCACCGCCAGGGCGCGCAGGCGGCCCGACTTCACGTGAGGCAGCGCGGAAGCCAGGTTGTCCGAGATGGCATTGACCTGCCCCGCCACCGCATCATTGAGCCCAAGGCCGGCGCCCTTGTACGGCACATGCAGCAGCTCGATCTTCGCCAGCATCTGGAAGTTCTCAAGGTTTACGTGGCCGAGGGTCCCTGTGCCCGGCGAGGCAACCGAATACTTGCCCGGATTGGCCTTGGCCAGGGCAATGAATTCCTGCATGGTTTTCGCCGGCACGCTCGGGTGCACCGTGAATACGCTTGGCATCGACACCACGTTGGTGACCGGGGCAAAGTCCTTGATCGGGTCGTACTTGAGCTTCGGGTATACAGCGGGGTTAGAGCCGTGCGTGCTGACCGTGGCCATGCCGATGGTGTAGCCATCCGGCGCGGCGTTGGCCACCTGCTCCATGCCCACCGAGCCGCCGGCGCCACCCTTGTTCTCGACCACGATCGTCTGGCCCAGCTCGCGGCCGGCAAACTCGGCCACCAGGCGCGCCGACAGGTCAGTGGAGCCGCCTGCCGCAAACGGCACGATCAGGCGGATCGGGCGCGTCGGGTAGTTGCCTTGCGCGAAGGCGCTGCCGGCAAAGGCCAGCGTGGCCGCGGCAGCGGTGCCGGACAGCAGCAGCTGGCGGCGGGATATCCGAGCTCGGATCATGGGGTTTCTCCTGTTGGTTTTGTGCATGAACCGGGCGAGTGTCAGCCGTTTACCGGCTGTGCACAAACGACTATATTGCACGTTTGCATTACCAAAGATCATTCTTGCGGCGTCCGCTCCGGAAGTTAACTTCCCCCGGCCCCGCCCTCCCCGCCATGCGGCTGCATTCCCCATCGATGTCCGAACTGCACGCCTTTGCCGCCGCGGCACGGCTGGGCAGCTTCACGCGCGCAGCCGACGAGCTGTGCGTGACGCAAGGTGCTGTCAGCCGCGCCATTGCACGGCTGGAAGCGCACTTCGCCCAGCCGCTGCTGCAACGCAATGCGCACCGCCTGATGCTGACCGATGCCGGCCAGCAATTGCTCGATGCCGTGGCCGAGCCGTTGGCCGCGATCGAGCACGCCAGCGCCGCCTTGCGCGCCGGCGACCGCCGGCACCACCTGACACTATCGATCGTGCCCACGCTGGCCAGCGTCTGGCTGGTGCCGCGCCTGCCGGACTTCCACCGCCGCCATCCGGAAATCCGGCTGGACTTCGTCCCGTACCAGCGCGACGAGGACCTCTCCGGCCCGTCACCGGACGCCGCCATCCTGGCCGGTGAAGCCAGCAAGTGGCCGAGCCTGCAGGTCGACTACGTGGTGGGACGTGAAATGGTGCCGGTCTGCCATCCGGACCGCGCGCGGGCACGGCGCGAGGCCGGCCGCTGGCAGTCTCCCGCGGAGTTGCTGGACGAGCCCCTGCTCTACCACACCACCGCGCCGGCGAACTGGCAAAACTGGCTGCAGGCCGCCGGCGTACCCAACGCTGCGCCAAGGTTATCCACAGCGTTCGACCAGGTCTCGATCCTGATCCAGGCGGTGCGCGCCGACATGGGCGTCGCCGTGCTGCAGCGGTGCCTGGTACGCGACGAAATTGCCGCCGGACGCGTAACGGCGCCGTTTGACCTGCCAATTTCGCTGCAACGGGGCTATTTCCTGTGTGCGCCGAAGGAACGGCGCGATCATCCGGCGCTGACCTGCTTCCGGGATTGGCTGCTGGAGACCGCAGCGAAAGATACAGGCAGCGGCGCCAATACTTTATTCACCAGATGACTTGCAGAACAAAAATTCTGCAAAAGTGCATTCATCCCACAGATAAAATTCCGCAAATTATTATCTGCATGGATGTTATTCCGTAAATTGGATTGGCAAAAATCATTCCAATAGATATTGGCGTACCTACATCAGCGCACCGGTGCCGACACCCGTCCGAAGCGCCTCGGAATTGGGTTATCCCCAAAGTTATTCACACCACCAATAGAAAAGGGCCTGCATCCGCAGGCCCTCATTCCTCTGGCGAAAACCGAGCGGATCAAGCCGCCTTTTTTGCCAATCCAAGATATGTTTCGATCACCTTCGGATTCGCCGCCAACTCGTCGGCCGGCCCTTCCATCGCCATATCGCCAGTCTCGATCACATAGCCGTAGTCCGCCACCTGCAGCGCGGCGCGTGCGTTCTGCTCGATCAGCAGCGTGGCCACGCCGGTCTGGCGCAGGTTGCTGATGATGTGGAAGATCTCCTTCACGATCAGCGGTGCCAGGCCAAGGCTGGGCTCGTCCAGCATCAGCAACTGCGGCTTTGCCATCAGCGCGCGGCCCACCGCAAGCATCTGGCGCTCGCCACCGGAGAGCGTGCCGGCGTCCTGGCGGGCGCGCTCGCGCAGGCGCGGGAACTGGTCGTAGACCACGTCCATCTGGTCCAGGTAGTTCTTCTCGCCGGCGCGCTTGCGGCGGAAGGCCCCCAGCTGCAGGTTGTCCTCCACCGTCATCGACGCGAACAGCTCGCGCTTCTCCGGGACCAGGCACATGCCGCGCGCAACGCGCCCCTCCACCGGAATGCCGGCCATGTCGTGGCCGAGGTAGCTCACCGAACCGGTCGACGACCCCGTCACCGGCAGCGCACCCATGATCGCATTGAGCATGGTCGACTTGCCGGCGCCATTGGGGCCGATCACCGTGACGATCTTGCCGGCCTCCACCTTCAGGTTGGCGCCGTGCACCGCTTCCACCTTGCCGTAGCGGACGTGGAGGTCCTTCACTTCGAGAATCAGGCTCATGTCCGGTCCTTACTCCACGCCACCCAGATAGGCTTCCAGCACCGCGGGGTTCTTCTGCACTTCCTCAGGCACGCCCTCGGCAATGCGCGTGCCGAATTCCATCACCACCAGCCGGTCGGTCAGGTTCATCACGAAGTCCATGTCGTGCTCGACCAGCAGCACGCTCATGCCCTCGCCCTTGAGCTTGCGCAGCAGCTCGGCCAGCGCCTGCTTCTCCTTGTAGCGCAGACCCGCTGCCGGCTCGTCCAGCAACAGCAGCGCCGGGTCGCAGCACAGTGCACGCGCGATTTCAAGAATCCGCTGCTGGCCCAGCGCGAGGCTGCCGGCTTCCATATACATGCAATCGGCCAGGCCCACGCGATCAAGCTGGCGCTTCGCTTCGAACAGCAGCTTCTCTTCCTCGGCCTTGTTCATGCGCAGGATCGCGGCCGAGACGCCGCCCTGTGCGCGGAAATCGCCACGCAGGTGCGCGCCGATGGCCACGTTCTCCAGCACCGTCATGGTCGGCAGCAGGTGCACGTGCTGGAAAGTGCGGCCGATGCCGCGCTTGACGATCTCGCGCGACGGCAGGCCCGATATCACTTCACCACGGTAACGCACCTCCCCGCGCGTGACCGGCAGCACGCCCGTCACCAGGTTGAAGGTGGTGGACTTGCCGGCACCATTGGGACCGATCAGCCCGATGATCTCGCCCGCGCGCACCTGGAAGCTGACATCGTTCACCGCTACCAGCCCGCCGAACTCCTTGCGCGCAGCGCGCACATCCAGGATCAGTTCGCCGGCGTCGGGCTTCTGGCGCACGGCCAGGGCCTCGGCCTGCGCCGGCGCCAGTACCGGCGGACCCGAAGGAACCAGACGCCGCAGGAACGGCCAGATGCCATCGCGCGCGTATTGCAGCAGCAATACCAGCAGCACGCCGAAGACGATGATCTCGAAGTTGCCGTTGGCACCGAGCAACTTGGGCAGCACGCCCTGCAGCACATCCTTCAGGATGGTCAGGATGCCCGCGCCCAGCACCGCGCCCCACACATGGCCCACGCCGCCGACCACGGCCATGAACAGGTACTCGATACCGTAGTTCAGGCCAAACGGCGTCGGGTTCACCGCGCGCTGCAGGTGCGCGTACAGGAAGCCCGACACGCACGCCAGCACTGCCGCCACCACGAAGATCACCACCTTCATCCACGCGGTGTTCACACCCATGGCCTCGGCCATCACGCCGCCGCCCTTGAGCGCGCGGATGGCGCGGCCCGGGCGCGAGTTCAGCAGGTTCTGCATCGCCAGCACGGCCAGCAGCACTACCGCCCAGATCAGGTAGAACATCGAGCGGCCCGACTGCAGTTCGATGCCGAAGAACGACAGCACCGGGATCCCGTTCAGGCCGTCATACTTGCCCAGGAACTCCAGGTTGCCGAACAGGAAGAACAGCGACAGGCCCCAGGCAATGGTCGCCAGCGGCAGGTAGTGGCCAGACATGCGCATCGTGATCAGCCCGAT
Organism: Cupriavidus sp. SK-4; assembly: GCF_000611125.1. Taxonomy (NCBI): domain Bacteria; kingdom Pseudomonadati; phylum Pseudomonadota; class Betaproteobacteria; order Burkholderiales; family Burkholderiaceae; genus Cupriavidus; species Cupriavidus sp. SK-4. The sequence continues at coordinate 5,636 of NZ_JFJW01000144.1, read as the reverse complement.
CACATAGGCCGATGCCATCGTGATCACCAGCCCCACCAGCAGCCCGAACCACGGCGACAGCCCGAACTGCGTGGTCAGGTACGCAGTGCTGTATGCGCCCAGCCCCACGAACGCCGCCTGCCCGAACGAGGTCATGCCGCCCACCCCGGTCAGCAGCACCAGCCCGATCGCGACGATGCTGTACAGGCCGATGTAATTGCCCAGCGTGATCCAGAACTCCGGCGTCGGCAGCGCCGGCAGCAACACCAGCACCACAATGAAAGCCAGCACCAGGACCCGGTTGCGGTTCAGCCGCGCACGGCTGCCTGCCTCGGCACTGGTCACCGCCGCCTGCTTGTCGGTCAGCATGGTCATGGCTTATTCCTCCTCCTCGACATGCTTGCTCGTCAGCGAGCGCCACAGCAGCACCGGAATGATCAGTGTGAAGACGATGACCTCCTTGAACGCGCTGGCCCAGAAGGACGAATAGGATTCGAGCAGCCCCACCAGCAGCGCACCCAGCGCCGCCACGGGGTAGCTCACCAGCCCGCCGACGATGGCGCCGACAAAGCCCTTCAGGCCCACCAGGAAGCCCGACTCGTAGTACACAGTGGTCAGCGGCGCGATCAGGATGCCGCACAGCGCACCCATTGCCGCGGCCAGCGTGAACGACAGCCGCCCCGCCTGCGTGGTGCCGATGCCGACCAGGCGCGCACCCAGCCGGTTCACCGCGGTCGCGCGCAGCGCCTTGCCCTGCAGCGTGCGCTCGAAATAGAAGTACAGCGCGCCGATCAGCAGCGCCGACACGCCCACGATCCACAGGCTCTGGCCCGAGATGCTGAGCGCCCCCACGTCGAAGCGCGCGTCCGAGAACGCATTGGTGCGCGAGCCCTCCGCGCCGAACATCACCAGGCCCAGCCCCACCAGCGCAAAGTGCACGCCGACCGAGACGATCAGCAGCACCAGCGTGCTGGCTTCGGCCGGCGGCTGGTAGGCGAGCCGGTACAACATCGGCCCCAGCGGGATGATGATCAGCAGCGTCAGCGCGATCTGCGCCAGCATCGGCAGCGGCTGCGCGCCATACTGCTGCGCCAGCCAGTGCACCGCGAGCGGGAATACCAGGTACTTGCCGGCCAGCACCGCCAGCCGCTGGCCCAGCGTGCGGCGCAACTCGGCGCTGCGCAGCACCGTGACGGTTTCATAGACGAAGGTCAGCGCCCCCATCGCCAGCAGCAGCCAGCTGGTCTGCGGCGCGTGCCCGGCCTGCATCGCCGCCAGCGTCAGCGCGCCGTAGGCAACAAACTCCCCTTGCGGGATGAAGATGACCCGGGTCACCGAGAACACCAGCACCAGGGCCAGTGCCAGCAGCGCGTAGATCGCGCCCGAGGTGATGCCGTCCTGGGCCAGGATGGCAGCGATTGATAAGTCCATTGTCTCCCCGTCTCTTGGAAATACCTGCCTGCATCATATGGGGGCTGACAGGGTGCTGTGTGCTTCGGGATTTACGCAATAGTAAACGGATTGCCTAATGTGGAAATACAGGCAAGCCCTAACGAGAGGTGTGTATGGAGGCGTGGGCGTTTCGCATTGCTATGCGGTTGGAATGTTGCTCTTGGCAGGCGTGGCGCTTCGCCAGCATAGCGGCGCGCTTCGCGCAAGCACCCAATGACCGTCAGCGCATTTTGAGCCCGCGCAGCAGCCGTAGGCGTCCCCGCGATGCCGTCGGCAGCAGGCGGCCTACGCCCTGCATGGGGATCGTTCAATAGTGGGTTAACGCAGGCACTGGCACACACTCACATGGCGTAGCAGGGTCGAACGGGCACCCACGCCCAAACGGCAAGCACCACCGCTCGAACCACCAACGCCGTGC
>NZ_JFJW01000144.1:0-3697 GCF_000611125.1 Cupriavidus sp. SK-4 | reverse complement strand
GCTACGCCGGCGAAACAGCAGCGCTTGCCAAGAGCGACACCCAACCGCATAGCGCCACGCCGCCCCCCAATCTTCACTTAGTCAGCAACTTCCACTTCCCATCAACAATCTGCACCATCACCCGCGCGCGCTGATCGAAGCCAAGGTGGTCGGTGGCACTCATGTTCATGATCCCATGCGACACCGGCAGGTTCTTGGTCTGCTCCATCGCATCGCGCAGCGCCTTGCGGAATTCCTTGGTGCCCGGCTGGCCCTTCTTCAGCGCCTCAGGGATGGCGTGCTGCAGGATCAACCCCGCATCCCATGCATGACCGCCGAAGGTCGAGACCTGGCCGCCGAAGGCCTTCTCATAAGCAGTCTTATAGGACATGGCCGGCTTCTTCACCAGGTTGCTGTCGGGCAGTTGCTCAGCCACCAGCAGCGGGCCAGCCGGCAGGAAGGTGCCTTCGCAATCCTTGCCGCACACGCGCAGGAAGTCGGCATTGGCCACACCGTGGGTCTGGTAGATCTTGCCCTTGAAGCCACGCTCCTTGAGCGTCTTGGCCGGCAGCGCCGCGGGCGTACCCGAGCCTGCGATCAGCACGGCGTCGGCGTTGGCGCTCATCATCTTCAGCACCTGGCCGGTGACCGAGGTATCGGTACGGGCAAAGCGCTCGTTGGCGACGACCTTGATCTTGCGCAGCTCCGCCACCTTGGCGAATTCCTGCGCCCAGCTGTCGCCATAGGCGTCCGCGAAGCCGATGAAGGCCACCGTCTTCACGTTGTTGTTGGTCATGTGCTCGGCAATGGCGGTCGCCATGTGCGAGTCATTCTGCGGCGTCTTGAAGACCCAGGCGCGCTTGGCGTCCATCGGCTCGATGATGCGGGCCGAGGCGGCCATGGTGATCATCGGCGTCTCGTTCTCGGCCACCACGTCCACCATTGCCAGCGAGTTCGGCGTCACGGTGGAACCCACCACCACGTCGACCTTGTCTTCGCTGATCAGCTTGCGGGTGTTCTTGACCGCGGTAGTGGTGTCGGAGGCATCGTCCAGCACGATGTACTCGATCTTCTTGCCCGCGATTTCCTTGGGCATCAGCGTGAAGGTGTTCTTCTCCGGAATACCCAGCGATGCCGCCGGACCCGTCGCCGACACCGTCACCCCGACCTTGACCTGTGCCTGGGCTGCACCGGCAACCAGGCTCGCTGCAGCGATTGCCAGCAGGCTGGCGCGCTTGAAATCCATCTTGTCTCCTCGGTTCCTGAAACGGAAAGGCATCCGTCCGGCGTCCACCGGCGATGCCCGTTTTTGGATCGACCCCTCGGGTCAACACAGGCACATCGCCGGCACCTGCGCTACAGCCAGGAACGACGCGAGGCCGCTCCCCAATTTCCCCGCCCGCACCACTCCCCCGGATAGGCGCGCTCCGGACATTCACCGACCGCTCGGTCGGGAATTCGGATCGAGTCTAGCACAGCGACTTGGCGCGAAAAGGGAGGATTAACCCGCATCGCGAGCGCCGCCCGGCCTCGCCATCAGCGCAGGAACGCGTCCCAGGCGGTCTTCAGGATCAGCGCGCTCACCACCACGATAAACACCTTGCGCACGAAGGCGCTGCCGTGGCGCAGGGCCAGCTTGCTGCCCACCTGGCTGCCGGCGATGTTGGCCACCGCCATCACCAGGCCCAGCTGCCACCAGATATGGCCCTTGCTGGCCAGCAACAGCAGCGCCGCCAGGTTGGTGGCAAGGTTGACCACCTTGGTCGAGGCCGCCGCGTGCAGGAAGTCGTAGCCGAACACCCGCACGAACGCGATCATCAGGAAGCTGCCGGTGCCCGGACCGAACACGCCGTCATAGAAGCCGATGGCAGCCCCGGCCAGCAGCGCCGCGACGCGCTCGCGCGACCCCGACAGCGTCGGCGCGTGTTCCGTGCCCAGGTCCTTTTTGGCCACGGTGTAGACCAGCAACACCACCAGCACGAACGGCAGCGCCTTGCGCAGCGGCTCGGCCGGGATCTTGGTCAGCGCCCAGGCACCGGCCATCGAGAAGATAAGGGCCGCCACCACCGCGGGTGCCGTCGCGCCCCAGTAAATGCGCACGCTGCGGCCGTAGCGCAGCGCCGCGTTGGCGGTGCCCGCGATCGAGCCCAACTTGTTGGTGCCCAGCAGCGTGGCCGGCGCGATATTCGGATAGGCCGAGAACATCGCCGGGATCTGTACCAGGCCGCCGCCGCCGGCGACCGCGTCGATCAGGCCGGCGAGAAAGGCGGCAACCGCCAGGAATGCGAATTCCGTCATTGCAGGAAGCAGGGAAGCGAAAAGGGAAAGATCGGAGGAGATCGGTGCGGGCAGCCGGGCGGCGCTGGTTTAGCCCAGCACCTTGGCCGCAGGCACCAGGCTGCGGTGCCACATGCCGTTGCCATGTCGGCTGAAGCCCGGCGGCGCGCCGCCTTGCCCTGCCACCAGCCCCGGCGCCAGCAGCGCGTGGCGGATTCCGTGCGCGCGGCCCCAGTCGGCCAGCGTGGCGCAGCAGGCCTCAAGGCAGGCACGGCGGGATCCGGCGTCCAGCCCGGGCCGCACCCACCACTCGATGCCGCAGGCAGCCAGGCCGGCAAGCTCCAGGCTCGAGAGTAGCGCCACCGGCAGGCACGCCAGCAGATCGTGCGGAGCCTGCGCGTCGTCCACCAGCAGGCAGATGCCGCGACCGGACTGGGCCAGCAGCTCGTCCAGCATCAGCCGGCGCGCGCGCGCGGCGGGCACCGGCAGTGGCTGCGCCGTAGCCAGCCAGGCCTCCAGCATGGCAGCGTCGGCGCCTAGCCCGAGGCGTACCAAGCCCTGCGGCGCGGGTGCGTCAGGACGATCCGGAACGGCTGGGGAGTCGGGGGAATCAGGGGCGGCAGGCATGGCGGGCAATGAGAGCGCCCGCATTGTCGCATGTGGAGGATGGCCAGGTGACGCCGATGCGGCCTGGGTGCCCCATGATGGGGCGAAAGCGCCACAGGAGGGGTTGGGAAGCCCAAATGAAAAAAGCGTTGCCGAGGATCACCCGGCAACGCCCTTTATTTATAACGCTGCTACCCGACACCGGGTGCGCGCCTGTCGTCTCCTCGCTTCCGCCTCCATTTAACCTGCGAAAACCGTATATGGAATGTAACGAAGCGGTGCATCGAGGACAAGCTAGAAAAAACCCTAGCCCCAGAATCGGGCATGTCGACCCGCGGTCACTCCTGCCGGGTTTATTCCCGCTTGCCCGAGTGGCCCCCGAAGCGCGCCAGCAGCTCGCCCATGATGCCACGGCGGAAAGTCAGCACGCAGATCACGAAGATCACGCCGGTCACCATCGTCACCGACTCGCCCAGCGTGCCGAACCAGGAAATACCGGTGACCGACGCCAGGAAGTTGCCGATGTCGCCCAGCTTGTTCTCCAGCGCGACCACCACGAAGGCACCGACAATCGGGCCCGACAATGTGCCCAGGCCGCCGACCAGGGTCATCAGGATGACCGAGCCCGACATCGACCAGTGCACGTCGGTCAGCGTCCCGAAGCCCAGCACCAAAGCCTTGATCGAGCCGGCCAACCCCGACAGCGCCGCCGACAGCACGAAGGCGGTCAACTTGAAGCGGTCGACGTCATAGCCCAGCGAGATCGCGCGCGGCTCGTTCTCCTTGATCGCCTTCAGGATCTGGCCGAACGGCGAATGCACCGTGCGCACGATCA
>NZ_JFJW01000143.1:0-20104 GCF_000611125.1 Cupriavidus sp. SK-4 | reverse complement strand
GGTCACGCCCGACAGGGCGACGGATTTCTTGACCCGGGGTGCGGCCGGCTCGCTGGCCGTGGCGTCGGGTGCGGCGGACTTCGAGGCGGACATCCATGTCTCCTTGGGCGCTGCCCTGTTTGTTTTTTGGTATGGGTATCGGCTTCAGGCGAAGAACAGCGCTTCCACGTTGGCCGGCAGCGGCGTGCCGGTGGCCTGCGCGCGCTGCAGCAGCGACCAGTAGTAGCGGTAGCTGGCGCGGTCGTGCAACTGGCCGTCGTGGCGAATCGGGGCCCAGTTGTTCTCGTGCGCCGCCAGCAGGATCTGGCTGGCCGCGCCGATTTCTTCGGCACCCGGGCGGAACGCCGCCACGATCGGTGCGATCTGGCCCGGATGGATGCTCCACTTGCGCAGGTAGCCGAACTCGCTGCGCGCGCGCAGCGCATCGTCGCCGGCACGCTGCGGCGCCTGCACATCGGTGCTGACGTTGTGCGACGGCACCTTGCCGTGGCGGTGGCAGGCGGCGGAGATCTCCAGCATGGCGCGGCGGATCAGCGGGTGTTCGAACTGCTGCGGCGAGCGCATGGCTTCGCCCGGGATGGCGCCATGGTGGGCCGAGACAAAGTCCATCAGGCCGAAGCTCAGGCATTCCACCTGCACCAGCGCGGCAATATCGAAGGCCTGTTCCAGCGCGGCGTGGGTCTCGACCAGCACATGGATCGGGATATGCCGGGCGATGCCGGCGTTGCGTGCCACCTGGTTGACGTGATCGGTCACGCGCGCGACCTCGACCACGTCGGTGACCTTGGGCACCACCACATAGGCCAGGCGCGCGCCGGCGGCGCGCACCAGCACGTCGACGTCCTCGCGCCAGCTCGGGTGGGCCGGGTCATGGATGCGCACGCCGACGCGGTTGTGGGCATTGAGCGGGCTGTTGACCAGTTGCGCGCACAGCTCGGCATGCTCGCGCTCATGGCCGACGGCGGCGCCGTCCTCGCAGTCGAAGGTGATGTCGAAGACGGGGCCAAGCTCTTGTTGCAGGGCGAGCGATTTGCGCATCAGCTTTTCGCTGCCCGCGTAGTGGTCACACACCGGCAACTGGACCGGGATGGCTTCGCCCTGGAACAAGACCTCGGAAGGATGCACGTTGATTCGGATCGGTTTGGGTTGACGGGGGAGAGCAGGGGCCATGGTAGCCCCTGAATATGAAAAAACCGGGGTCCGCGCTGATTCGTGAATCGTTGCGGAACCCCGGTCTTTCCTCGAGCGATCGGAGGATCAGCCCAGCAGGTGCTGCACGCCGGCCTTTTCTTCTTCCAGTTCGTTCAGGGTGATGTTGATCTTTTCCTGGCTGTAGGCGTCGATCTCCAGACCCTTGACGATTTCGTACTTGCCGTTGGCGGTGGTCACCGGGTAGCCGAACATGGTGTCGGCCGGGATGCCGTATTCACCGTTCGACGGGATGCCCATGGTGACGACCTTGCCGTTGGTGCCCAGCACCCAGTCGCGCACGTGGTCGATGGCGGCGTTGGCAGCCGAAGCAGCCGACGACAGGCCACGCGCTTCGATGATGGCGGCGCCGCGCTTGCCGACGGTCGGCAGGAACACGTCGTTGTTCCACACCGGGTCGTTGATCAGGTCCTTGACGCTCTTGCCGTCGACGGTGGCATAGCGGTAGTCGGCGTACATGGTCGGGCTGTGGTTGCCCCACACGAACAGCTTCTCGATCGACGACACCGGCTTGCCGGTCTTGGCGGCGATTTGCGACAGGGCACGGTTGTGGTCCAGGCGCAGCATCGCGGTGAAGTTCTCGCGCGGCAGGCTCGGGGCCGACTTCATGGCGATGTAGGCGTTGGTGTTGGCCGGGTTGCCGACCACCAGCACCTTGACGTTGCGGCTGGCGACTTCGTCCAGCGCCTTGCCCTGCACCGTGAAGATCTGGGCGTTGGCTTCGAGCAGGTCCTTGCGCTCCATGCCCTTGCTGCGCGGACGGGCGCCAACCAGCAGGGCCACGTCGGCGTCCTTGAAGGCAACCTTGGGGTCATCGGTGATGACCACGCCGGCCAGCAGCGGGAACGCGCAGTCTTCCAGCTCCATCACCACGCCCTTGACGGCTTGCTGGGCTTGCGGGAGGTCGAGCAGTTGGAGGATGACCGGCTGGTCTTTGCCCAGCATGTCGCCATTGGCGATGCGGAACAGCAGGGAATAGCCGATCTGGCCAGCGGCGCCGGTCACTGCGACGCGCATTGGGGCTTTAGCCATGAGTAAATCTCCAAACGATAGAAGGGGGGAAGCCGGTCGGTGGCATGCCGTTGCCGTAACAAGGGGCGCGGCGGGTCACCGGGTGCTGGTTGTCGCCACAGCGGGGAGCGGCCGTCCGCCGGAACCAGGTGGCGGGGCCACGGGGCGGAACCGGTGAGGGAGAGCCACAACGGGTCATGGTGATGCAACAAAGCGTTAGTCTACTGCGAAGCGTGGCGCCATTTCCAGACCGGAGCGCTGCCGGGAATCTGCCGGGCCGATACATTCCGGTATCCTGGCTGCTGCTGGCGGGCCTGGGAGGGGCCATCGCGGGCGTGGACCAGCGCGAGTGTAGGCCGGGCCCCCCGTGATGTCAATTCATATGTCTTATATAAGACATAAGACAATTAAGGTAAGGCTGGACGTATCTTGCCCTTTTGTGGTGAAATCCCGCTATGTCCTCCCTGCCTACGTCCCTGACTGGCGCAGCCGCACCCGGCGCGCCGGAATCTGGCGCTGCCACGCCTGGCGCCGGGGCGCAGCCGCCTTCTTCGCCGCCCGCGCCTGTGCCGCAGGCGGCCCCGCAATCTGGCCCCGCCTCTGGTCTGCAGTCCGTGCCGTCGCCCACCTTCAGCCCGCTCTACCAGCAGATCAAGGCGCTGATCACGCGCAGCCTGCAATCCGGCGAATGGAAGCCCGGCGAGATGATCCCCAGCGAAATGGAGCTGGCCTCCCGCTACAAGGTCAGCCAGGGCACGGTGCGCAAGGCCATCGACGAACTTGCCGCCGAGAACCTGGTGGCGCGCCGGCAGGGCAAGGGCACTTTCGTGACCACGCACCATGAAGACGTGGTCAAGTTCCGCTTCCTGCGCCTCGTCCCGGACGAAGGCGAACCCCATTATGGCGCCAGCCGCGTGCTGGAATGCAAGCGCCTGCGCGCCCCCGCCGAAATTGCCCGGCTGCTCGATATCCGCACCGGCGACAGCGTGGTGCAGATCCGCCGCGTGCTGAATTTCTCGGGCGAGTCGACCGTGCTGGACGAAATCTGGCTGCTCGGCGCCAACTTCAAGGGCCTCACCGCTGAAAAGCTGACGGAGTGGAAGGGCCCCATGTATGCATTGTTCGAGGCCGAGTTCGGCACGCGCATGATCCGCGCCTCGGAGAAGATCCGCGCCGTTCCCGCCGATGAAACGGCGGCCGAGCTGCTGTCTGTCCCGGTTGGCTCGCCGCTGCTGTCAGTCGAGCGGGTGTCGTACACCTACGGCGACCGCCCCGTCGAAGTGCGCCGCGGCCTGTACGTGACTACGCGGCACTATTACCAGAACGACCTGAGCTGACGCCGGCGCATGGCATGATGCGCCCGCTGGCGTTGATTATTGTGGCTTTCGTCATGACGGTGCGGGCTGTTGCGCGGCGCGGCTGAATGTTGCGCTGGATTGCCCGCCGGATGTGATTAGTGTGCGATTGTCGGGCGCCACGTGTTCGTGCCTGATAGCTGAAAATTATTGGTGCAGCGCGCAACAAAGGCGCTAAAATCTCATGGATTTGCCCTAATGCATCCCGTTGCATGCAGGGCAATGGCAGTTTCGTTTTTTGTTTACCGCAAAATGGGGTCTCGCATGGCTGAAGCCGTCAAACAAGCCAGGCCGGAGTACCGGAATATCGGTATCGCGCAGATTGCGCGCTACCGGTTGCCCTGGGCCGGCAAGGTATCCATCCTGCATCGCGTGAGCGGTGCGCTGATGTTCCTCCTCCTTCCCTTCGTCCTGTATCTGTTTGAGCAGAGCATTACTTCGGAACTGAGCTTCGCAAAGTTCTCGGCGCTTCTGTCCGGCGGCTTCGTCAAGCTGGTTCTGCTGGCCTTGATCTGGGGTTATCTGCATCACTTCTGCGCGGGTATCCGTTTCCTGCTGCTGGACGTGCACGTCGGCGTTTCCAAGCCGGCCTCGGCCAAGTCTGCCATTGGCGTGCTGGTTGTGAGCCTGCTGCTTACCCTGATTTTCGGCCTGAAGCTGTTCGGCCTGTTCTGAGGAGAATCAAGGTGGCAAACAATAATATCGGTCCCAAGCGTCTTGTCGTCGGTGCGCACTACGGCCTGAAAGACTGGCTGGCGCAGCGCGTCACGGCCGTGATCATGGTGGTCTTCACCGTGGTCCTGGCCATTGCCTTCCTGCTGTCGAACGGCGCTTCGTATGAGGCGTGGGCAGGGCTCTTCTCCAACCAGTGGATGAAGATCATCACGTTCCTGACCATCCTGTCGCTGCTGTATCACGCCTGGATCGGCGTGCGCGACATCTGGATGGACTATGTGCGTCCGATGGCCGTGCGCCTCGTGCTGCAAGTTCTTACGATTCTGTGGCTCGTCGGTTGCGCGGGCTACGCTGCTCAGATTCTCTGGAGGGTGTAATAAATGGTCGCAGTCAAGACTGGATTGCCGCGTCGCCGTTTCGACGTGGTCATCGTCGGTGCTGGCGGCGCCGGGATGCGCGCATCCCTCCAGCTCGCGGAAGCCGGCCTGAATGTGGCCGTGCTGTCCAAGGTGTTCCCGACGCGCTCGCACACGGTGGCGGCACAGGGCGGCATCGGCGCTTCGCTGGGGAACATGAGCGAAGACAACTGGCACTACCACTTCTACGACACCATCAAGGGCTCGGACTGGCTGGGTGACCAGGACGCGATCGAGTTCATGTGCCGTGAAGCCCCGAAGGTCGTGTACGAGCTCGAACACTTCGGCATGCCGTTCGACCGCAACCCCGACGGCACCATCTACCAGCGTCCGTTCGGCGGCCACACCGCCAACTACGGTGAAAAGCCGGTGCAGCGCGCCTGCGCCGCCGCTGACCGTACCGGCCACGCGCTGCTGCACACGCTGTACCAGCGCAATGTGCGCGCCAAGACCCACTTCTTCGTCGAGTGGATGGCGCTGGACCTGATCCGCGACCAGGACGGCGACGTGCTGGGCGTGACCGCGCTGGAAATGGAAACCGGCGAGGTCTACATCCTCGAAGCCAAGACCACGCTGTTCGCGACCGGCGGTGCCGGCCGTATCTATGCCGCTTCCACCAATGCCTTCATCAACACCGGTGACGGCCTGGGCATGGCAGCGCGCGCAGGCGTGCCGCTGGAAGACATGGAGTTCTGGCAGTTCCACCCGACCGGCGTGGCCGGCGCGGGCGTGCTGATCACCGAAGGCGTGCGCGGCGAAGGCGGTATCCTGCGCAACAAGGACGGCGAGCGCTTCATGGAGCGCTATGCCCCGACGCTGAAGGACCTGGCGCCGCGTGACTTCGTCTCGCGCTCGATGGACCAGGAAATCAAGGAAGGCCGCGGCTGCGGCCCGAACGGCGACTACGTGCTGCTCGACCTGACCCACGTCGGCGCCGAGACCATCATGAAGCGCCTGCCGTCGATCCGCGAAATCGGCATGAAGTTCGCCAACGTCGACGCGATCAAGGAACCGATCCCGGTGGTCCCGACCATCCACTACCAGATGGGCGGTATCCCGACCAACTATCACGGCCAGGTCGTGGTGCCGAAGAACGGCAACCCGAACGAAGTCCTGAACGGTTTCTACGCGATCGGCGAATGCTCGTGCGTGTCGGTGCACGGCGCCAACCGCCTGGGCACCAACTCGCTGCTCGACCTGGTGGTGTTCGGCCGTGCCGCCGGCAACCACATCATCGCGCAGAACCTGAAGCAGAAGGAACACAAGCCGCTGCCGGCCGATGCCGCCGACCTCGCGATGTCGCGCCTGGCCAAGCTGCAGGCAACGTCGTCGGGCGAATACACGCAGGACGTCGCCAACGACATCCGCAAGAACATGCAGTCGCATGCCGGCGTGTTCCGTACCCAGAAGCTGATGGACGAAGGCGTCGAGCGCATCCTGGAAGTCTCCGAGCGCGCCAACAACATCCACCTGAAGGACAAGTCCAAGGTCTTCAACACCGCGCTGGTGGAAGCCCTGGAAGTGGCCAACCTGGTGGAAGTGGCCAAGGCCACCATGATCTCGGCGGCGGCCCGCAAGGAATCGCGCGGTGCCCACGCGCACAGCGACTTCCCGAACCGCGACGACCAGAACTGGCTCAAGCACACGCTGTTCTACAGCGAAGGCAACCGCCTCGACTACAAGCCGGTGAAGATGGAACCGCTGACGGTGGAAAGCGTGCCGCCGAAGGCCCGTACCTTCTGAGCACCGCATCGTAGAGACAACAGGACCCACAGAAATGAAGCGTATTTTCGAAGTCTACCGCTACGATCCGGACAAGGATGCGGCACCGCGCATGCAGACCTACGAGGTCGAGCTGGACGGTCACGAGCGCATGCTGCTGGACGCGCTGGTCAAGCTGAAGAAGCTGGACGAGACCATCTCGTTCCGCCGTTCGTGCCGCGAAGGCGTGTGCGGCTCGGACGCGATGAACATCAACGGCAAGAACGGCCTGGCCTGCCTGACCAATATGCGCGAGCTGCCGGACCGCATCGTGCTGCGTCCGCTGCCCGGCCTGCCGGTGGTGCGCGACCTGATCGTCGACATGACGAACTTCTTCAAGCAGTACAACTCGATCAAGCCGTTCCTGATCAACGACGAGCCGCCGCCCGAGAAAGAGCGCCTGCAGTCGCCGGAAGAGCGTGACGAGCTGGACGGCCTGTATGAGTGCATTCTCTGCGCCAGCTGCTCGACGTCGTGCCCGTCGTTCTGGTGGAACCCGGACAAGTTCGTCGGCCCCGCCGGCCTGCTGCAGGCTTACCGCTTCATCGCGGACAGCCGCGACCAGGCCACCAACGAGCGTCTGGACAACCTGAACGATCCGTACCGCCTGTTCCGTTGCCACAGCATCATGAACTGCGTCGATGTGTGCCCGAAGGGTCTGAACCCGACCAAGGCCATCGGCAAGATCAAGGAGCTGATGGTCCGCCGCGCGGTCTGATCCTGCGGCTGTCTGCAGTAGTTGTAAGCGGCACGTCAGCCCGAGCGGCTATATCGGGTTGGCGTGCCGGAAGTAGGAAGCCATGACTGAGAGTCCTGCCACCACTTTCTCCCATCAGGCCGATCCGCACAAGCGCGCCCGCCTGCGCTGGCGCGCCCGCCGCGGCCTTCTGGAGAACGACATCATCGTCGAACGTTTTTTCAACCGTTACGAGGAGAGCCTGTCCGACGAGGACGTGGCTTCGCTGAGCGTGCTGTTCGAACTCAGCGACAACGAGTTGATGGACCTGCTCCTTGCGCGCAAGGAACTGGACGGTGAGCTCGACACGCCCCCGATGCAGCGAGTGATCACCCTGCTGCGTACGGTCTGAGTTTTGGTCAACATTATTATTCACAGCATTTGAAGGATCCGACATGACGCCGTCCGATGTGAAAGCCACGCTATCGTTCTCCGATGGTTCCCCCAGCGTTGAGCTGCCGATTTACACGGGTACCGTTGGCCCGGATGTAATCGACATTCGCAAGCTGTACGGACAGACCGGTAAGTTCACTTACGACCCCGGTTTCATGTCGACGGCTTCGTGCAATTCCAAGATCACCTATATCGACGGTGACAAGGGCGAGCTGCTGTACCGCGGCTACCCGATCGAGCAGCTGGCGCAGAAGTGCAACCACCTCGAAGTCTGCTACCTGCTGCTCAAGGGCGAGCTGCCCAACGCCAAGCAGAAGGATGAATTCACCGGCCACGTCATGAACCACACCATGGTTCATGAGCAGCTGCAGTTCTTCATGCGCGGTTTCCGCCGCGATGCCCATCCGATGGCCGTGCTGACCGGCCTGGTGGGTGCCATGAGCGCGTTCTACCACGACGCCATGGACATCGACGATCCGCACCAGCGCGAGATCTCGGCCATCCGCCTGATCGCCAAGATGCCGACCATGGTCGCCATGGCGTACAAGTACAACATCGGCCAGCCGTACATCTATCCGCAGAACGACCTGTCCTACTCGGGCAACTTCCTGCGCATGCTGTTCGGCACGCCGTGCGCCCCGTACACCGTCAATCCGGTGCTGGAGCGTGCGCTGGACCGCATCTTCATCCTGCACGCCGACCACGAGCAGAACGCCTCGACCTCGACCGTGCGCCTGGCCGGTTCGTCGGGCACCAACCCGTTCGCAGCCATCGCCGCCGGCGTGGCCTGCCTGTGGGGCCCGGCCCACGGCGGCGCCAACGAAGCCGCGCTGAAGATGCTGGAAGAAATCGGCAGCGTCGACAACATCAACGAGTTCATCAAGCAGGTCAAGGACAAGAACTCGGGCGTGCGCCTGATGGGCTTTGGCCACCGCGTGTACAAGAACTACGATCCGCGCGCAAAGCTGATGCGCGAAACCTGCCATGAAGTGCTGGAAGAGTTGGGCCTGCACAACGACCCGCTGTTCAAGCTGGCCATGGAGCTGGAAAAGATCGCGCTGGAAGACGAGTACTTCGTCAGCCGCAAGCTGTACCCGAACGTCGACTTCTACTCGGGCATTGTCCAGCGCGCGCTGGGCATCCCGACCTCGCTGTTCACCTGCATCTTCGCGCTGGCTCGTACCCCGGGCTGGATCTCGCAGTGGGAAGAGATGATTACCGATCCGGAATACAAGATCGGTCGTCCGCGTCAGCTGTTTGTTGGCGCAGCTACCCGCGACGTGCCGGACGTTGCCAAGCGCTGATCGCTGGCTTTCCATCCGGCTGCGCGATGCAGCAATCACAAACGCCCCGGCCCGCCGGGGCGTTTGTGTTTCTGGGCCGGAGCGCCTTGTGCGTCGCAGCAGGGGAGGGAGCAGGATATTGCCGGATAAGTGGTGAGAACGGCAATTTGCGGAGAATTGTGTCTCAGTCTGTCAATTCAGTTCCGCATTTGTTGTGCGATTTTCGCCTGTGGCAGGAAATTTGACCCTATAATGCGGGCTGCTTTGCCGACGGCAGCCGGGCCACCCTTCCGGCATGCGGTGCGGCAAGCGGGGCAGGCGAATCGCTTGCGCAATAGAGAACGCATCAAACGTTGTCTTTCCGAACCTTGGTCCCGATACCCCAGCGGGACTGACACATGCCGGGCCCCGCATACGCTGTCTCTCCCTTGCAGGCCCGTCTTCCGCGTCTCGGGCGTCTTTATTCGTAGTCCGCGGGTGTTGTTCGATTGCGCAGGTCACACCGTTTCTGCCCGGTTGACCCAAACATAAATCGAGGAGCTCCTGATGACGCTGTCCCGTCTTACGTCCATCTCGCTGGCCACCATGCTGGCCACCTTTGGCGTCGCTGCCAACGCCGAAACCGTGAAGATCGCCATTGCCGGCCCGATGAGTGGCTCGGTGGCGCAGTATGGCGACATGGTCAAGGCCGGCGCGCTGACCGCCATCGAACAGATCAATGCGGCTGGCGGCGCCGGCGGCAACAAGTTCGAAGTGGTGATGATGGACGACGCCTGCGAGCCGAAGCAGGCCGTGGCGGTTGCCAACAAGATCGTCAGCCAGAACATCAAGTACGTGATCGGCCACGTCTGCTCGGGTTCGACCATCCCGGCTTCGGACATCTACGAGAACGAAGGCATCGTGATGGTGACGCCGTCGGCCACCGCGCCGCAGCTGACCGAGACCAAGAAGCGCAAGTACATCTTCCGCACCATCGGCCGCGACGACCAGCAGGGCCCGGCCGCTGCCCAGTACATCATCGGCAAGGTCAAGCCGAAGAAGGTTGCGGTGCTGCACGACAAGCAGTCGTACGGCCAGGGCATCGCCAGCTCGGTGAAGAAGGACCTGGAAGCCGCCAAGATTCCGGTGGCCGTGTTCGAAGGCATCAACGCCGGCGATTCGGACTACTCCGCCGTCATCACCAAGCTCAAGTCGCAGGGCGTGGACTTTGTCTACTTCGGCGGCTACCACCCGGAAATGGGCCTGCTGCTGCGCCAGGCGCGCGAGCAGGGCGTGAAGGCCGCGTTCATGGGCCCCGAGGGCGTGGGCAACAAGGACGTGACGGCGATCGCCGGCCCGTCCTCGGAAGGCATGCTGGTGACGCTGCCGGCCGACTTCTCTGCCGACCCGGCCAACGCCGCGCTGGTGAAGGCCTTTGCCGACAAGAAGCGTGACGCCAACGGTCCGTTCCAGATGCCGGCCTATGCCGCCGTCAAGATCATCGGCGACGCCATTGCCGGCGCCAAGAGCACCGACCCGACCAAGGTTGCGGCATACATGCACAAGAACGCCTTCACCACCCCGATCGGCAAGGTCGAGTACGACGACAAGGGCGACCTGAAGTCCTTCAAGTTCGTGGTCTACACCTGGCACAAGGACGCCAGCAAGACGGCCGCAAACTAAGCCGGCGCATTTCCACGCACACGCCCCGCCCGGACCCCGGGCGGGGCGTTCTGGTATCGGGCTTCAAGTTCCTGAGGCTTCCCCAATGAATGAATTCCTTCCACAGTTCACCCAGCAGCTGGTCAATGGCCTGACGCTGGGTGCGATCTATGCGCTGATCGCCATCGGCTACACAATGGTCTACGGCATCATCGGCATGATCAATTTCGCGCACGGCGAGATTTACATGATCGGTGCCTATGTCGGCCTGGTCACGCTCACCGCGATCGGCGCCCAGGCAGGCTACCCACTGCCGCTGGTGCTGGGCGCCGCGTTGCTGGTCTCGGTGCTGGTCACCGGGGTGTACGGCTATGCGGTCGAGCGGGTGGCATACCGGCCCTTGCGCGGTGGACCGCGGCTGGTGCCGCTGATCTCGGCCATCGGCATGTCGATCTTCCTGCAGAACTATGTCCAGATCGGGCAGGGCGCGCGCGACGTGTCCGTGCCGGTGCTGATCTCGGGCGCCATCGAGTTCCAGATGGGCAGTGACTTCACGGTGACGGTGCCGTACTCTCGCCTGCTGATCGTCGGCGTGACGCTGGTGCTGATGATCGCGCTGACGCTGTTTATCGTCCGTTCGCGCATGGGCCGTGCCTGCCGCGCCTGCGCCGAAGACATGCGCATGGCCAACCTGCTGGGCATCGACACCAACAAGGTGATTTCCTTCACCTTCGTGCTGGGTGCGATGCTGGCGGCGGTGGGCGGCGTGCTGATCGGGCTGACCATCGGCAAGCTCAATCCCTTTATCGGCTTTATCGCCGGCATCAAGGCCTTTACCGCAGCGGTGCTGGGCGGCATCGGCAGCATCCCGGGCGCGATGCTCGGCGGCGTGCTGCTGGGCCTGGCGGAGACCTTCGCCTCGGGCTATATGCCGGCCGAGTACAAGGACGTGGTTGCGTTCAGCCTGCTGGTGCTGGTGCTGCTGTTCCGTCCGACCGGGCTGCTGGGCAAGCCTGATGTCGAAAAGGTGTGAGGGAGGACGAGACATGACTGACAACGTTTCCGCGATGCCCGCGGGCAAAGCCGCCGCGCGCGGCGCCGCGCCGGGACAATCGCTCAAGAATGCGATCACGGCCGCCATGATGACGGCCATCCTGACCATTCCCATCCTGGGCCTGCAGCTCAAGCTGGAAGGCTACAAGGTCGTGCTGGAGCCGCACTGGCGGCCGGTGTGGATCGCCGTGGCGGCGGTGTTCCTGTTCCAGCTGTTCAAGCCGCTGCTGTCGCGTGCCGGCAGCGCGGTGCGCCTGCCGGCGGTGCCGCAGCTGGGCGCCCGGCAGCAGCGCGTGTCGGTGTGGGTGCTGCTCGCGGTCGGGCTGGTGTGGCCGTTCTTCGGCTCGCGCGGCGCGGTCGACGTGGCCACGCTGGCGCTGATCTACGTGATCCTGGGCCTGGGCCTGAATATCGTGGTGGGCTATGCCGGCCTGCTCGACCTGGGCTATGTCGGCTTCTACGCCATCGGCGGCTACACCTACGCGCTGCTCAACCAGTATTTCGGGCTGAGCTTCTGGGAATGCCTGCCGATCGCAGCGGCGATGTCGGCCACCTTCGGCTTCCTGCTGGGTTTCCCGGTGCTGCGTTTGCGCGGCGACTACCTGGCCATCGTGACGCTTGGCTTCGGCGAAATCATCCGCCTGCTGGCCAATAACCTGACCAGCCTGACCGGCGGCCCGGATGGGGTGTCCGGCATCCCGAAGCCGACCGTGTTCGGCATCGAGATGGCGCGCAGCGCGAGCGTGGAGGGCGCCAAGACCTTCCATGAGCTGCTCGGCTGGGACTACAGCGGCCAGCACATGGTGATCTTCCTGTACCTGCTGGCGCTGCTGCTGGTGGGCTTCACGCTGTTCGTCACCAGCCGCCTGATCCGCATGCCGATGGGCCGCGCCTGGGAAGCGCTGCGCGACGACGAGATCGCGTGCCGCTCGCTGGGCCTGAACCCGACCCGCATCAAGCTGTCGGCGTTCACGCTGGGGGCTTCGTTCGCCGGCATCGGCGGTGCTTTCTTCGCGGCGCGCCAGGGCCTGGTCAATCCGGAATCGTTCACCTTCATCGAGTCGGCGCTGATCCTGGCCGTGGTGGTGCTGGGCGGCATGGGCTCGCAGCTGGGCGTGATCCTGGCGGCGATCCTGCTGACGGTGCTGCCCGAGGTGGCGCGTGGCTTTGCCGAATATCGCATGCTGATCTTCGGCCTGGTGATGGTGCTGATGATGATGTGGCGTCCGCAGGGCCTGCTGCCCGCGAGCCGTCCCCACGTGGAGTTGCCGAAATGAGCGCGGATTTGCTGAAAGTCTCCGGCCTGCAGATGCGCTTCGGCGGCCTACTGGCCGTGGACGGTATTGATTTCAATGTGCGCAGCGACGAGGTCTTCGCCATCATCGGCCCCAATGGCGCCGGCAAGACCACGGTGTTCAACTGCGTGGGCGGCTTCTACAAGCCCACCGCAGGCGAGGTCACGCTGGACGGCCACGCCATTGCCGGCCTGCCCAGCCACCAGGTGGCGCGCAAGGGCCTGGTGCGGACGTTCCAGAACATCCGCCTGTTCAAGTCGCTGACGGTGGTGGAAAACCTGCTGGTAGCGCAGCACCGCCAAGTGCAGGCGGGCATCCTGCGCGGCCTCTTTGCCACGCCGGGCTACCGCCGCGCCGAGCGCGAGGCGCTGGAGCGCGCCGCGGTCTGGCTCGAACGCATGGGGCTGACCAAGGTTGCCAACCGCGAGGCGGGCACGCTGTCATACGGCCACCAGCGCCGGCTGGAAATCGCGCGCTGCATGATCACCAAGCCGCGCCTCTTGATGCTGGACGAGCCGGCGGCCGGCCTGAACCCGCAGGAGAAGATCGAACTGCAGCAGCTGATCGACCAGTTGCGGCGCGAGTTCGGCATTGCCGTGCTGCTGATCGAGCACGACATGAGCCTGGTGATGGGCGTGTCCGACCGCATCCTGGTGATGGAGCACGGCAAGCCGATCGTGATTGGCAAGCCGGAGCAAGTGCGCAACGACCCGCGCGTGATCAAGGCCTACCTGGGAGAGGACTGATGCTGAAGCTGGAACAGGTCCATACCCACTACGGCGCCGTCGAGGCGCTGTCGGGCGTATCGATCGAAGTCAACAAGGGGGAGATCGTCACCCTGATCGGCAGCAACGGTGCCGGCAAGACGACGCTGATGATGACCGTGTGCGGCACGCCGCGCGCGTCCAGCGGGCGCGTGACGTTCGAAGGGCAGGACGTCACCAACCGGTCCACGCACGAGATCATGCGCTTGGGGCTCGCGATCTCGCCCGAGGGCCGGCGCGTGTTCCCGAGCCTGACGGTGCTGGAGAACCTGAAGATGGGCGCGTTCTTCGCGAAGCGCGACGAGATCGAGGCGGGCATCGAGCACGTGTTCAAGCTGTTCCCGCGCCTGAACCAGCGCGCCAGCCAGCGCGCCGGCACCATGTCGGGCGGCGAGCAGCAGATGCTGGCGATCGGCCGCGCGCTGATGAGCCGGCCGCGCCTGCTGCTGCTGGACGAGCCCACGCTTGGGCTGGCGCCGCTGATCATCGCGCAGATCTTCGACATCATCCGCACCATTCGTGACGAAGGCGTCACTGTGTTCCTGGTCGAGCAGAACGCCAACAAGGCACTGCAGGTCGCGGACCGGGGCTATGTGCTCGAAACCGGCAAGGTGGTGCTGGCCGATACCGGCGCCAACCTGCTGGCCAACGACCGGATCAAGGCCGCCTACCTGGGCGGCTGATCCCAAGAGGCCGCGGCCCCGCCTGGCGGGGCTGCGGCCTTTTCCTTTTCGCCATCCGCGAAATCCCCCTTTCGCCAATCACATTACATTCCCACGCCCACGCGGCCCGGGCAGGGGCCTGACCGCCATACCCCCTGTGGCATAATCAATTGCCAAGTCAAGCATTGCGGCAACGCTTGAAATAACGCTCGCTTCAGGCGGCTTCCGGCGCGATTATCGCTATCGCCACCCGCTCGCCACCGCGACCGAAGCGAATAAAACCCCTGCAAACTACTGCGCGGTCACCGCGGACCACTCCTGCAAAGGATCGGTCCTCCGGCCCGCCATCGCATCATGGCCAAGACGCTCTACGACAAACTCTGGGATGACCACACCGTCCACGTCGAGGAAGACGGCACCACGCTGCTCTATATCGACCGCCACCTGCTGCATGAAGTGACCAGCCCGCAGGCGTTCGAAGGGCTGAAGCTGGCGGAGCGTCCGGTATGGCGCATCAGCGCCAACCTGGCCGTGTCGGACCACAACGTGCCGACCACCGACCGCAGCCAGGGCATTGCCGATCCGGTGTCGAAGCTCCAGGTCGATACGCTGGATGCGAACTGCGACAGCTTTGGCATCACCCAGTTCAAGATGAACGACCACCGCCAGGGCATCGTGCACGTGATCGGGCCGGAGCAGGGCGCCACGCTGCCGGGCATGACGGTGGTGTGCGGCGACTCGCATACCAGCACGCATGGTGCGTTCGGCGCGCTGGCGCACGGCATCGGCACCTCGGAAGTGGAGCACGTGCTGGCCACGCAGACGCTGCTGGGCAAGAAGGCCAGGAACATGCTGGTCAAGGTGGAAGGGAAGCTGCCGCGCGGCTGCACCGCCAAGGACATCGTGCTGGCCGTGATCGGCAAGATCGGCACCGCGGGCGGCACCGGCTACACCATCGAATTTGCCGGCTCGGCCATCCGCGACCTGACCATGGAAGGCCGCATGACGGTCTGCAACATGGCTATCGAAGCCGGTGCGCGCGCCGGCCTGGTGGCGGTGGACGATGTCACGCTCGAATACGTGAAGGGCCGCCCCTACGCGCCGCAGGGCGTGGAGTGGGAGCAGGCTGTGGCCTACTGGCGCACGCTGCATTCGGATGCCGGGGCCAAGTTCGACCAGGTGGTCGAGCTGCGCGCCGAAGACGTCCGTCCGCAGGTGACCTGGGGCACCTCGCCGGAAATGGTGGTCAGCATCGAAGACCGCGTGCCGGACCCCGAGAAGGAAAAGGACCCGAACAAGCGCAACGCGATGGAGCGCGCGCTGGAATACATGGGCCTGCAGCCCAACGTGCCGGTCGAGAGCATCAATATCGACAAGGTCTTCATCGGCTCGTGCACCAACAGCCGCATCGAAGACATGCGCGCCGCCGCGTGGGTGGTGCAGAAGCTGGGGCGCAAGGTCGCCGGCAACGTGAAGCTGGCGATGGTGGTGCCGGGCTCGGGCCTGGTCAAGGAGCAGGCCGAGCGAGAAGGCCTGGACAAGATCTTCAAGGCCGCGGGCTTTGAATGGCGCGAGCCGGGCTGCTCGATGTGCCTGGCCATGAATGCCGACCGCCTCGATGCGGGCGAGCGTTGCGCCTCGACCTCGAACCGCAACTTCGAAGGCCGCCAGGGCGCGGGCGGGCGCACCCACCTGGTGAGCCCGGCGATGGCAGCGGCCGCCGCCATCGAAGGCCATTTCGTCGATATCCGCAAGCTGGGCTGAAGAAGCAAGGAAAGAGAACATGGACAAGTTCACTGTACATAGCGGCCTCGTAGCCCCGCTCGACCGCGAGAACGTCGACACCGACGCCATCATCCCGAAGCAGTTCCTGAAGTCGATCAAGCGCACCGGCTTCGGCCCCAACCTGTTCGACGAGTGGCGCTACAAGGACGTCGGCGAGCCCGGCATGGACAACAGCAAGCGTCCGCTGAACCCGGACTTCGTGCTGAACCAGCCGCGCTACCAGGGTGCGTCGATCCTGCTGGCGCGCCGCAACTTCGGCTGCGGCAGCTCGCGCGAGCACGCGCCGTGGGCGCTGACGCAATACGGCTTCCGCGCCGTGATCGCGCCCAGCTTTGCCGATATCTTCTTCAACAACTGCTACAAGAACGGCTTGCTGCCGGTGGCGCTGACCGAGCAGCAGGTCGACCACTTGTTCAACGAGACCAATGCCTTCAACGGCTACCAGCTCACCATCGACCTGGACAAGCAGGTGGTGATCACGCCGTCGGGCCAGGGCTACGAGTTCGACATCGCCCCGTTCCGCAAGTACTGCATGCTGAACGGCTTCGACGATATCGGCCTGACCCTGCGCCACGCCGACAAGATCAAGGCCTATGAGGCCGAGCGCGTGGCCAGGATGCCGTGGCTGAACAACCGCCTGGTCGGATAAGACTCAACGAGGAAAGACAACAATGAAGATCGCAGTCCTGCCGGGTGACGGCATCGGTCCCGAAATCATCGCGGAGGCCGTCAAGGTCCTGAACGCGCTCGACGAGAAGTTCGAGCTGGAAACCGCGCCGGTGGGCGGCGCCGGCTACGAGGCCGAAGGCCATCCGCTGCCGGAGAACACCCTGAAGCTGGCCAAGGAAGCCGACGCCATCCTGTTCGGCGCCGTTGGCGACTGGAAGTACGACAGCCTGGATCGTCCGCTGCGTCCGGAGCAGGCCATCCTGGGCCTGCGCAAGCACCTGCAGCTGTTCGCCAACTTCCGCCCGGCGATCTGCTATCCGGAACTGACCGGCGCCTCGAGTCTGAAGCCCGAGCTGGTGGCCGGCCTGGACATCCTGATCGTGCGCGAACTGAACGGCGACATCTACTTCGGCCAGCCGCGCGGCGTGCGCGAAGCGCCGGACGGCCTGTTCAAGGGCGCGCGCGAAGGCTTCGACACCATGCGCTACAGCGAGCCGGAGATCCGCCGCATCGCCCATGTGGCGTTCCAGGCCGCAGCCAAGCGCGGCAAGAAGCTGTGCAGCGTCGACAAGGCCAACGTGCTCGAGACCTTCCAGTTCTGGAAGGACATCGTGATCGAGGTGCACAAGGAGTACCCGGAGGTCGAGCTGTCGCACATGTACGTGGACAACGCGGCCATGCAGCTGGTCAAGGCGCCCAAGAGCTTCGACGTGATCGTCACCGGCAATATGTTCGGCGACATCCTGTCGGACGAGGCCGCCATGCTGACCGGCTCGATCGGCATGCTGCCGTCGGCGTCGCTGGATGCCAACAACAAGGGCCTGTACGAGCCGTCGCACGGCTCTGCACCCGACATCGCCGGCAAGGGCGTGGCCAACCCGCTGGCGACGATCCTGTCGGCGGCGATGATGCTGCGCTACTCGCTGAACCGCGCCGAGCAGGCCGACCGCATCGAGAACGCCGTCAAGAAGGTGCTGGCCCAGGGCTACCGCACCGGCGACATCCTGACGCCGGGTTGCAAGCAGGTCGGTACCCGCGAGATGGGTGACGCGGTGCTGGCGGCACTGTAAGTCACACCGGAAGGGGGCACTGCGCGAGTAGTGCCCCCTTTGTCTGATTTGTCCCCGTTATTTCCCATATCTGCACGCTGCGGCAGCGCCGCAAAATCGTGTAGACTCTGCCGATGGCCCGATTTTCCCAGTCCACCCTGACTGCTGTTGCTGCCCTGACCGCTACCCGCGGCCCGGTCGGCACGATTTCGCTCGGCCAGACCGCAACGACGATTAAAACCATTATTAAAACCGCGATCGCCTAGATCCGTTCGTCGTGCCTGCCCGTCTTCCCCGCGCAGCCACGCCGGGCGAGGAAAATGGCGGGGAAGTAAAAATCACATCCGAGGTAAATCATGATTGTAGGTCTCGTCGGTTGGCGGGGAATGGTCGGCAGCGTCCTGATGCAGCGCATGCAGGAAGAGCGTGATTTCGACCATATCGAGCCCGTCTTCTTCAGCACGTCCAATGCCGGCGGCAAGGCGCCCGCCATGGCGAAGAACGAAACCACGCTCAAGGATGCCAGCGACATCGAGGCACTGAAGAAGTGCGACGTGGTGCTGACCGCCCAGGGCGGCGACTACACCAACGAGGTTTTCCCCAAGCTGCGCGCGGCCGGCTGGAAGGGCTACTGGATTGACGCGGCGTCCTCGCTGCGCATGAAGGACGATGCCATCATCGTGCTGGATCCGGTCAACCAGGGCGTGATCAAGGACGCGCTGTCCAAGGGCGTCAAGAATTTCATCGGCGGCAACTGCACGGTCAGCTGCATGCTGATGGGCCTGGGTGGCCTGTTCGAGGCCGACCTGATCGAGTGGATGACCTCGATGACGTACCAGGCTGCATCGGGCGGCGGCGCGCAGCATATGCGCGAATTGCTGACCCAGTTCGGCACGCTGAACGCCTCGGTCAAGCCGCTGCTGGACAACCCGGCCTCGGCCATCCTGGAAATCGACCGCACCATCCTGGCGACCCAGCATGGCCTGTCGGCCGAGGAAACCAAGCAGTTCGGCGTGCCGCTGGCCGGCAACCTGATCCCCTGGATCGACAAGGACCTGGGCAACGGCCAGTCCAAGGAAGAATGGAAGGGCGGCGCCGAGACCAACAAGATCCTGGGCCGCGGCGAGGGCTTCCTGGGCGCGACCGGCGCCACGCCGATCGCCGTGGACGGCCTGTGCGTGCGCATCGGCGCGATGCGCTGCCACTCGCAGGCGCTGACCATCAAGCTGCGCAAGGATGTGCCGCTCGATGAGATCGAAGGCATGCTCGCCGCCCACAACCCGTGGGCCAAGGTGGTGCCGAATACGCGTGAGGCCAGCATGACCGACCTGACGCCCGCTGCCGTGACCGGCACGCTGACCATCCCGGTCGGCCGCCTGCGCAAGATGCAGATGGGCGGCGAATACCTATCTGCCTTCACGGTCGGCGACCAGCTGCTGTGGGGCGCGGCCGAGCCGCTGCGCCGCATGCTGCGTATCCTGATCGAGTCCTGATCCGGTGCTCCCGCCTGTTGCCTGGTTGCGTCCGTTGCAGCCAGGCAACAGAATGGATCGCTTTGCCGACAACGCCGCGCCCATGCGCGGCGTTGTTGTATCCGGGCGCCTATTTCCCCGGGCGATGCGTCACAATACGCCGGCATGCGCCTCGCGCCGGCAGCCGCCGGCGCCAGCGCGCGGGCTGGCAAAGGGGCCGTTCAGAATGTCCCGCCAGCCGGGCGGACCTGGTTTATGGGGTCGGTTTGTCGATTCATATCGCTACTAAAACATAACGGAGCACAAGGTGAGTGTGAGCCAACATCGCCGGAAAGATGCGCCTACTGCCCGTCAGCGCTGGTCAACGCTGGCCGTCACGGCACTGGGCCTGCTGCTTGCGCAGCCGGCCGCATATGCCGCGGGGTTCGGGCAATTGCGGGTTCAGTCGAATCTGGGGCAGCCGCTGCAGGCTGAGATCGACATCAGTGGGGTCAGTGCCGAAGAAGCCGCCGGGCTCAGTGTCAAGCTGGCGTCGCCAGCGGCGTATGCCGCGGCCGGGCTGACCTACCTGCCGGCTGTCAGCAGCCTGCGGCTGGAGGTGGAGCGCCGCCCGAACGGCAGCTATGTGGCCCGGGTCCGCTCCAACCAGCCGATCAGCGAACCCTTTGTCGACATCCTGGTCGACATGAGCTGGGCCAGCGGCAAGGTCTCGCGCGCCTATACTTTCCTGCTTGACCCTGCCGGGGCCAAGCCTTCGAACCAGACCTTCTCGCCGGCGACGGTGGTGCAGGCGGCGACGCCGGATGCGCCGCCCGTAGCGGCACCGGCACCTGCCGCCGCGCCGCAGCCTGCGCCGGCCCAGGAAGCCGCGCCCG
>NZ_JFJW01000142.1:0-10066 GCF_000611125.1 Cupriavidus sp. SK-4 | reverse complement strand
GTGTTGGCCGCGTTCTTCGCCTGCACTTCCGGCGGGATCGGCACCGTCAGCGTCATGGTCGGGCGCCCGTCCTCGAACATGATCAGCTCGCCCGGGGCGAAGCGGGTCCAGGTCTCGTTGTCGGTCAGCGGCTGGGTGGCGATCACCGCCACGCGGTCGTCCGGCGTGGTGACCTGGGCGAAGTCGATCGACAGGTCGGCGTCGATCAGGTGCGCGGTCGAGAACGGCCACTGCCGCACGATGTAGTACAGGTGCGTGGAACAGTGCGCGAACTGGGCCTGGCCGTTGCACAGCAGAAAGTTGAAGACCCCGTGCAGCGTGATCTCGCGTGTGATGTCGGCCAGCGCATGGCACAACTCGTTCAGCGGCGGCTGCGAGCCCGGGAAGCGCTTGCGCAGGCCCTGCATCAGCGTGCAGAAGGCCAGTTCGCTGTCGGTGTCGCCCACTGGCTGGTAGACGCCGGACAGGAACGGGGAGAAACCTTTCAGGTCGCCGTTATGGGCAAAGATCCAGTGCCGGCCCCACAGCTCGCGCATGAAAGGGTGGCAGTTCTCCAGCAGCACGGTGCCCTGCGTCGCCTTGCGGATATGCGAGATGACGTTCTTGGACTTGATCGGGTAGCGCTTGATCAGGTCCGCCACCGGCGAGGTGCCGGCGGACTGGTTGTCGATAAACAGGCGGCAGGCCTTGTCCTCGAAGAAGGCGACACCGAAGCCGTCGGCGTGATGGTCGGTCAGGCCACCGCGCGCGGCAAAGCCGGTGAAGGAGAACGTCACGTCGGTCGGCGTGGCGCAGTTCATGCCTAGCAGCTGGCACATATCGGGGCACCGGTCGGCAGCGGGCTGCCGCTTTGCAATAGAATGCAGACATTATCCCGCGCACCCGGGCCGCTGCCAAGCAGCGTCGGCCGGGCCGCGCGCGGCGACCGGCCATCCTGCACGTATCTCCCCAATAACCATGCGCCAATACAAGATCGCCGTGATTCCCGGAGACGGAATCGGCACGGAAGTCATGCCCGAGGGCATCCGCGTGATGGACGCCGCGGCGCGGCGCTTCGGCATCGACTTCCAGTGGGACCACTTCGACTTTTCCAGCTGCGACTACTACGCCCGCCACGGCAAGATGCTGCCGGACGACTGGTTCGACACGCTGGTCAAGTACGACGCCATCTACTTCGGGGCGGTGGGCTGGCCTGATGCCGTGCCCGACCACGTCTCGCTGTGGGGCTCGCTGCTGCAGTTCCGGCGCTCGTTCGACCAGTATGTGAACCTGCGTCCGGTGCGGCTGATGCCCGGCATCAGGAGCCCGCTGGCCGGCCGCCAGCCTGGCGATATCGACTTTTATGTGGTGCGCGAGAACACCGAGGGCGAGTATTCCAGCATCGGCGGGCGCATGTTCCCGGGCACCGAGCGCGAGATCGTGGTGCAGGAAACCGTGATGAGCCGTACCGGCGTCGACCGCATCCTGAAGTTTGCCTTTGAACTGGCGCAGAAGCGGCCGAAGAAGCACCTGACGTCGGCGACCAAGTCCAATGGCATCTCGATCACCATGCCGTACTGGGACGAGCGCGTCGAGGCGATGGCGGCCAGCTACCCCGGCATCAAGGTCGACAAGTACCACATCGACATCCTGACCGCGCATTTCGTCCAGCATCCGGACTGGTTCGACGTGGTGGTGGCCAGCAACCTGTTCGGCGACATCCTGTCCGACCTGGGCCCGGCCTGCACCGGCACCATCGGCATCGCGCCGTCGGGCAATATCAACCCCGACCGCACCTTTCCCAGCCTGTTCGAGCCGGTGCACGGCTCGGCCCCGGACATTGCCGGGCGCGGCGTGGCCAACCCGATCGGCCAGATCTGGTGCGGCGCCATGATGCTGGAGCACCTGGGCCATGAAGCAGCCGGCGCCGCGGTGCTGGGTGCGATCGAGAAGGTGCTGGCCGCAGGCCCCGAACACGCGCCGCTGACGCGCGACATCGGCGGCAAGGCCGGCACGGGCGACCTGGGCCTGGCTATCGCGGAGGCGCTGTGAGCGCGCCGGTCGCGGGCGATCCCCGCGCCTTGCTGCTGGACAGCTTCCACGCCGCGGTGGCGGCGGCCGATCCGCTGCAGATCGTGGCGCAGCACCTGCCGCCCCCGCACGCGGGCGGCCGCACGCTGGTGGTGGGTGCGGGCAAGGCCGCGGCGTCGATGGCCGCGGCGGTCGAGCGTGCCTATGCCGGCAAGGCCACGCTGGAAGGGCTGGTGGTCACGCGCTATGCCCACGGGCTGCCGACCGATCATATCCGCGTGATCGAGGCCGGCCACCCGGTGCCCGACGAGGCCGGCGAGCAGGCCGCCGCCGATATCCTGGCCAGCGTGCAGTCGCTGACGCCGCAGGACCGGCTGCTGGTGCTGGTGTCGGGCGGCGGCTCCAGCCTGCTGTCGCTGCCGGCCGAAGGCATCCCGATGGCTGACCTGAAGGCCACCACCCGGGAACTGCTGCGGTGTGGCGCGCCGATCACCGAGATGAATATCGTGCGCAAGCACGTCTCGCGCATCCAGGGCGGGCGGCTGGCGCAGGCAAGCCGTGCGCCGGTGACCACGCTGATCGTCTCGGACGTGGCCGGCGACGATCCCAGCGCGATCGCCTCGGGCCCGACCGTGGCCGACCCGAGCACCTTTGCCGATGCGCTGGAGATCCTGCGCCGCTGGGGCGCGCAGGTGCCGGCCAGCGTGCAGGCCCACCTGGAGCGCGGCGCCCGCGGCGAGGTGCCGGAGACGCCCAAGCCGGGCGACGCGCTGTTCGCCCGGGTCGACAACCGCATGATCGCCACCGCCCATGGCAGCCTGCAGGCGGCCGCGACGCTGTTCCGCGAACGCGGCATCATGCCGGTGGTGCTGGGCGATACCGTGACCGGCGAAGCGCGCGAAGTGGCCCGCGTCTACGCTGCGCTGGTGCGCGAGATTCGCGCGTACAATGCGCCGTTCGCCGCGCCCGTGGCGCTGATTTCCGGAGGTGAGTGCACGGTCACTTTGCCTGCCGGCGGTGGCGCCGCAAAGGCACGGGGCGGGCGTTGCTCCGAATTCCTGCTGTCGCTGGCGGTCGAGCTTGACGGCATGCCCGGCGTGCATGCGATCGCGGCCGATACCGACGGCATCGATGGTTCGGAAGACAATGCCGGTGCGCTGGCCGATCCGACCACGCTGGCGCGGGCCGCGGCCGCTGGCCTGCCGGGGCTGCGCCAGCTGGACGCGCACGACGCCTGGGGCCTGTTCGATGCCATCGACGACCTGGTGGTCACCGGCCCGACGCGCACCAATGTGAACGACTACCGCGCCATCCTGATTCTCTGATTTCGACGAACGCCCGCCGCCGCCGCGGCAGGCCCAAGCTAGCCATGACCCAGAAGCTCACCATCACCCGCCCGGACGACTGGCACCTGCACCTGCGCGACGGCGCGGCCCTGGCCGCCGTGCTGCCCGACACCGCGCGCCAGTTCGCACGCGCCATCATCATGCCCAACCTGAAGCCGCCCGTGACCACGGTGGCGCAGGCGCAGGCCTACCGCGCCCGCATCCTGGCGGCGCTGCCGGCCGGCCTGCAGTTCGAGCCGCTGATGACGCTGTACCTGACCGACAACACCACGGCCGAAGAGATTGCCGCGGCGAAGGCCAGCGGTTTCGTGCACGGCGTCAAGCTGTACCCGGCCGGCGCCACCACCAACAGCGACGCCGGCGTGACCGATATCCGCCGCTGCTACCCGGCGCTGGAAGCGATGCAGCGCGCGGGCCTGCCGCTGCTGGTGCACGGCGAGGTGACCGACCCCAGCATCGACATCTTTGATCGCGAAGCCGTCTTTATCGACCGCGTGATGACGCCGCTGCGCCGCGACATGCCCGAGCTGAAGGTGGTGTTCGAGCACATCACCACCAAGGACGCGGCCGAGTACGTGCGCGACGCCAGCGGCCCGGTCGGCGCCACCATCACCGCGCACCACCTGCTCTACAACCGCAACGCCATCTTCACCGGCGGCATCCGCCCGCACTACTACTGCCTGCCGGTGCTCAAGCGCGAGACCCATCGCGAGGCCCTGGTGGCGGCGGCGGTCTCGGGCAGCCCGCGCTTTTTCCTGGGCACCGACAGCGCGCCGCACGCGCGCGGGCTGAAGGAGCACGCCTGCGGCTGCGCCGGCTGCTATACCGCGCTGCATGCGATGGAGCTGTATGCCGAGGCCTTCGACGCCGCCGGCGCGCTGGACAAGCTGGAAGCCTTTGCCAGCTTCAACGGTCCGGCCTTCTACGGCCTGCCGCGCAACACCGGCACGCTGACGCTGGAGCGAGAGGACTGGGAACTGCCGGCCGAGCTGCCCTATGGCGACACCACGCTGGTGCCGCTGCGCGGCGGCGAGACGCTGCGCTGGAAGGCCCGCTAAACCCTGCCGAGGCCTTGCCCATGCAGGTACAGGCGGGCGACGAGCCCTTCGTCGCCGCGCTGGCCGGGATCGACTGGTCCCGGCCGTGGTTCCAGCCGTTTGCGGCGCAGGGTGCCGCGCTCGCTGCGGCCGTGCAGGGTGGCGCCGATCTGCGCGCGCTGCTCGACGCCCGCGCCGGCCAGCTTGGCCTGCGCAATGCGCGCGGCTTGCCGCTGCGTTTTATCGCCCAGCATGACTTGCCCGAAGGCAGCGCCTATGAGGCGCATATCCATGCCACGGGCGAGATCCCGACCCGCGACAATCTCCACGATTTCTTCAACGCGCTGACCTGGCTGCATTTCCCGCAGGCCAAGCGCGTACTCAACCAGATCCAGGCCGAGATCATCGCGCGCGAAGGCGTGCAGACCACGCGCGGCGGCGTGCGTGATGCGGCGACCCTGTTCGACGAGAATGCGGTGCTGTTTGTCAGCGCCGATCAGGACCTGGCGGATGCGCTCAAGGGGTTTGCGTGGCAGCGCCTGTTGGTCGAATCCAGGCCGGCGTGGGGCAGGGCCTGCACGGTGGTGCCGTTCGGCCATGCACTGCTCGAAAAACTGGTGCAGCCGTACAAGTCGGTCACTGCGCATGCGTGGGTGCTGCCGCTGGCGCCGCAGCAGGCGGCAGGCCCGTCGCTGGACGACATGCTGGCGCAATCCCTTGCCGCTGCGGCCCAGGCTGGCGCGCTGCGCGGCGGGCGCAGTTTTTCGCCGCTGCCGGTGATGGGCATTCCCGGCTGGTGCAGCGATAACGCCGAACCTGGCTTCTATGCCGATACCGCGGTGTTCCGGCCGGGACGGCGCGCCGGCTGAAGGCGCCGCCAATCGGTGTTAGACTGCGGGCCGCAAAGCAGGCCAGGCAACCGCTGCCTGCACCGCAAGGTGCAGGGGGAGGAAAGTCCGGACTCCACAGGGCAGGGTGTTGGCTAACAGCCATCCACGGCAACGTGCGGAATAGGGCCACAGAGACGAGTCTTGCCGCCGGGTTCGCCTGGCGGGAAGGGTGAAACGCGGTAACCTCCACCTGGAGCAATCCCAAATAGGCAGGCGATGAAGCGGCCCGCTGAGTCTGCGGGTAGGGAGCTGGAGCCGGCTGGTAACAGCCGGCCTAGAGGAATGGTTGTCACGCACCGTTTGCCGCAAGGCGGGCGGGGCGCACAGAATCCGGCTTATCGGCCTGCTTTGCTTCTTCTTCCGGCATGACCCGGCGCCACCACGGCGTACCGGGTCTGCATCTTCCCTTCAGGCTTCGACGATTTCCAGCGTGTGCGTGATCTCGGCCGTCTTGGCCAGCATGATCGACGCCGAGCAGTACTTTTCGTGCGACAACTTGATGGCACGCTCGACCGTGGCGGGGTTGAGATTCTTGCCGGTCACCACAAAATGGAAGTTGATGCGGGTGAAGACCTTGGGGTCCTCGCCGGCGCGCTCGGCCTGCAGCTGCACGCTGCAGCCGGAAACGTCCTGGCGGCCGCGCTTGAGGATCAGCACCACGTCATAGGCGGTGCAGCCGCCGGTGCCGAGCAGCACCATCTCCATCGGCCGCGGCGCCAGGTTATGGCCGCCGCCTTCGGGCGCACCGTCCATCGCCACGATATGGCCGCTGCCGGTCTGGGCCACGAAGCTCATGCCGTCCGCGCCCATCCATGTTACTTTGCATTCCATTTTGTTCGTTCCTGTCGTTTATATTGTGTGCTTCCGATCACAAGCGCGTGATCTCGAATCTTGCAATTCTCAGTATATGGCATCGTCAAGCTTGGGCTGCTGACGCCCATACCCCTATGAAATCCGAGGGTTTCCTCTAGTATGACAGTTCAATGACATACCTGGATGTTGAATAAGTCATTGATTTTGAATTGAAATCGCCTGTCTGGCGCGTCACGCTTCTCTTTCCGCAATACGAAATTGCATTCCGCAGTGCAAATTCCCCTTGCACTGGGGAAAACCCCATGTATAATTTGAATCATTGAACGACGGCACTGACAGCGCGCCAGAGTGCGAAAGCGAAGCCCCAGGGCAAGCCCCCTCCGCACCGCCCGCCAGTCTCTCCGTCGATCTCCCAGTGTCTCCTCCACCCTCCTCCTTTGGTGGATTCAAACCCAAGCTCAACAGCTTGGGTTTTTTTTCGCCCCTGCGTCCTGGCGCGCCGTGCACGGCAAAGTGCGCGAGGCTGCCCTGGCTTGCCCCCTCCATGGCAGCGACCTTGACGAAAAGATCAGTCTTTGCTTGTGCGGTTCCGGCGGCCGCCAGTATAATGGAAGGCTTTCCGTCATACCCGCGGAAGAAAGAGCAGGATCAGGCCAGCCTTCACGGGCCAGCCACAAGACTTGCAGGGGCGAGTACAAGCCTTCGCGAGTCGGATTTCGGGTACGAACTAATAGTCAGGAAAAATCATGAAGACCTTTTCCGCCAAGCCTCATGAGGTAAAGCGCGACTGGTACGTGATTGACGCGACGGACAAAGTCCTCGGCCGTGTCGCCAGCGAAGTGGCACGCCGTCTGCGCGGCAAGCACAAGCCGGAATTCACTCCGCACGTCGACACGGGTGATTACATCATCATCGTCAATGCAGCCAAGCTGCGTGTCACGGGTACCAAGGAAACGGACAAGAAGTACTATCGCCATTCGGGCTACCCGGGCGGTATCTACGAAACGACGTTCGGCAAGATGCAGCAGCGTTTCCCGGGCCGTGCCCTGGAAAAGGCTGTGAAGGGCATGCTGCCGAAGGGGCCGCTGGGCTATGCGATGATCAAGAAGCTGAAGGTTTACGCCGAAGCCGAGCATCCGCATGAAGCGCAGCAGCCCAAGGCGCTGGAAATCTAAGGAGGCCAATCCATGATCGGTAACTGGAATTACGGTACTGGCCGCCGCAAGAGCGCTGTGGCTCGTGTCTTCATCAAGTCGGGCAAGGGCGATATCATCGTCAACGGCAAGCCCATCAAAGAGTATTTCGCTCGCGAAACCTCGCTGATGATCGTGCGCCAGCCCCTGGAACTGACCGCTCACGCTGAAACGTTCGACATCAAGGTCAACGTGACCGGCGGTGGCGAAACCGGCCAGGCCGGCGCAGTGCGCCACGGCATCACCCGTGCCCTG
Source organism: Cupriavidus sp. SK-4 (assembly GCF_000611125.1). Lineage (NCBI taxonomy): Bacteria > Pseudomonadati > Pseudomonadota > Betaproteobacteria > Burkholderiales > Burkholderiaceae > Cupriavidus > Cupriavidus sp. SK-4. The sequence goes on along the minus strand of NZ_JFJW01000142.1, from coordinate 2,522 downwards.
ATCGACTACGATGCGACCCTGAAGTCGGCCCTGTCGAAGGCTGGCTACGTCACGCGCGATGCACGTGAAGTCGAACGTAAGAAGGTCGGCTTCCACAAGGCGCGTCGTCGCAAGCAGTTCTCGAAGCGCTGATGCGTTTTCGCGGGTCCGGTACTGCGGGACCTTGCGAGACCAAAAAAACCGCACGCTGGCCGTGCGGTTTTTTTTCGCCCGCAGGGTACGGAAATACTCTGGCCTGCCGAAAAAGCTATTGGGCAGCCATACTTTTGTGGGGTATGGGCTGCGCGCGGCTACAATCACGCCCTGTCGCCATCGGCAAGTGCTGCTTGCCGGCGCGAATGCGCCACGGCCGGAGGGGTCGGCACGAACGAGAGAGGAGTGAGAGTGATGCTGTTTTCGAAAAAGAAGGGCCTTTCGATCGATACGCTGATCGGCGAAGACACCGCCATCGACGGCGACCTGGTGTTTGCCGGCGGCCTGCGCCTGGACGGCCGCGTGCGCGGCAACGTCTCTGCGGCGCCGGGCAAGCCGAGCATGCTGGTGGTCAGCGAAAAAGGTATGGTCGAGGGCGAGATCAGCGTCGGGCACCTGGTGCTCAACGGTACCGTCAAGGGCCCGGTGCAGGCCACCGACCTGCTCGAGCTGCAGCCGCATGCCCGCGTGCTCGGCGACGTGCGCTATGCGGCGCTGGAAATGCACCAGGGCGCACTGGTCGAAGGCCGCCTGATGCCGCTGCTGCAAGGCGAGATCAAGGCGCTGCCGAACCTGGTCGAGGCGGCGCCGGTGGCTGAAGTGACGGAAGGGGCGGACGAGGCTGCCGTCACGGACCATGCAACGCCCGCTGCCGACGCCCATCCCGCTGAAAAGGCCGCCTGAGCGGCACCCACCATGCCGGGAACCCCTTGAAAGCACAGGGTTTCGGCACGATCTTCCAGTAGCGCTTAGAATACAGGCGTATCGTGCGACACGCACTATCGTGTCCGGGCAGCTCCAACGTAAGGAGCATCGACCTATTGTTGGGACCAGGAAAGGCTTCGGCCAGACCGTCCAAACCCAACCATTTTCTTGCTCAGACGAACTCAGCCTAACAGCCGGGGGAGTCCGATGTCTGCGGCAGCCGGAGTATTGGCGATCCATCCGCGGCTTGCTTTTTGCTGGATGAATTTTCAGCCATTGCCCAAGGGCGGGACGCTCGCCTTTGGGCGAGTTTCTCTGTAAACGCCCCTCCACGGAGGGTGCGGGTGGTTTCGCAGCGTCTGTCTTTTGCTGCGAAGTCGCTACACAGCATCTGAACCGACCCAGCCGGGTCGGCGCTGCATTTCCTTGGGACGGAGGTCCGGGCTCGCCAGAGTCCGCCACTGTCAAGCGCTTGCCAGTATGGGAGCACATCAGGTCAGGAAGTGAGGTCCCGGAGCGCAAGCTCTGCGCGTTATGGTTCGGTTGAATGCGCCCGTGAGGGTGTTTCGATAGAGAACCTGCTATGCGACTAGCAGTAGCCTAGGGAGACATGCGTCACTGGTAACGGTGGGGTGGGAAGCTCTCCTGACAATGTTCCCCCTGAAAGGGTGTCGCCTAGTCGTGAGACTGGACGGCAGAGACTCCGAGCAGCAATGGGGTTGAGGAGCTAGGCTGGCTGGTATGGGTAACGTATGTGAACTGCTGGTAAACGTCGTCAGTATTGAGATGCCAAAGCTGCTGATAGGCATCAACCAAAAGGTGTGCGGTTGGTTGTTCCGCTGGTACGCCGGAACACGTCGCCATACAACCGCCGGCGGAAAGGCAGGCCCTAACCCAGTCGTGTAATGCGCAGGGAACGTGGTAAGCCCGTATGGCTGCCGGAGCGCTTGGCTCAGGCAGGCGAACCGCAAGGAACGCTGTTGGCTGTGCGGGTATGGGAGGTTGGAGAAAGCGAATGCCGGGCTGTAATGGCTCGGATAGGGGTTGAAACATCATCCCACGCGAAAGCGGGCAGACTTCCAACTGGTCAATCGTCGCAGGACGGCTGACTGATCTCGTTTGTTTAAATTTTCTTTCCCTGAGGGGCAACACGTCCCCGAAGGGGCGTGCTGTCTCTTGATGTTGGGGAAGATCCTCAAGATAGGAGGGCAGCATGGAAGCATTGATCCGCAAGGATGAATCTGCGCTCTCCGGCGAGCCGCAAACCTGGGGTGCCATTGATTGGCGCCGCGTGGAGCGGAACGTCCGAGAGATGCAGATTCGAATTGCGAAGGCGACACGGGAAGGGGACTGGCGTAGGGTGAAAGCCCTGCAACGGTCTCTGACCCGCTCGTTTTCTGCTAAAGCATCGGCAGTGAAACGAGTGACGGAGAACCAAGGTAAGCGAACGGCAGGCGTCGATCGCGAAAAGTGGGACTCGCCTGAAACCCGGTGGGCAGCCATCGGGCGGTTGAAGCGCCGGGGGTACAGACCTTTGCCATTAAGGAGGGTTTTCATCCCCAAGTCGAACGGGAAGGAGCGCCCTCTGGGCATTCCGACGGTGATCTCATAATGCACCTCTCACA
>NZ_JFJW01000141.1:0-8567 GCF_000611125.1 Cupriavidus sp. SK-4 | reverse complement strand
TTTCGCCGGCGCAGCCGGCGAAACAGCCACGCCTGCCAAGGACGACGAGCGATCGCATGGCAACAACAACACCCCCGCAACCAGGGCGAGGATCAGGAAAAAAGGGCCGATCAAATCAACCGGCCCAACGAACCCCGCAATGCAATCCGCAGGTGTCGATATGACAGTTAATCGCCCACCCATGCAGGCATCACAACCTGCCAGGCGGGCATCAGGCAGTTACGCTCAGAAGCGATGACGCAGACCAACGGTAGCACCAGTCTGGTTCTCACCAGCCACCACCGTACCAACCCCATTCAGCCCCAGCGCCGACCCCGACTTGTTCTTCGAGTACCCAACATTCAGGTACACATCCGTACGCTTGGACAGCGAGTAGTCCGCCGACAGCACGAACATCCACGGATCCGCATCGCTATTGCGGGTGTCGTTGTAGTAAGCCGCGCCGGTCAGCTGGAAGGCAGGCGTGAAGCGGTACTGCGCGCCAGCCCAGTACACGTTGCTGCGGGTCGAAGCGGCGCTGGCGCTCGACACGCCGTCGTCCTTCAGCCAGCGGTAGCCGGCAAACACCTTGGCGCCGCCGAAGGCATAGGCCGTACCCACCGCGGCGCGCTTGGCGGCACGGTCCTGCAGCGCCACGGTGGCGCCCTGGTACTGGTCGTAGGCAGCGCCGACCGAGAAGCCGCCCGCGGCGTACGACAGGCCGCCGCCGAAGTTGCGCGCGACCTTGGGCTCGCCCGGGACTTCGCCGTTGTTGTCGCGGCCAAAGCTGTAGAAGCCGGTGGCGGTCAGGCCGCCGAACTTGCCGGTGTACTTGATGGCGTTGTCGGCGCGGCCGTTGAAGGCCGAGTCAACGCTGTTCAGCGAGTAGCGCGGGCCCACGCCCATCGGGTCGAAGGCGCCGAACAGGTCGTACAGCGCGTTTTGCTGGCGGCCCAACGTGACCGCGCCCCAGCCGCCCTGCAGGCCGACATAGGCCTGGCGGCCGAACAGGCGGTTGCCCTGGCCCGAGGTGCCGGTATCGATGTCGAACCCGCTCTCCAGCACGAAGATACCCTTCAGGTCGCCGCCCAGGTCTTCGGTGCCGCGCAGGCCCCAGCGCGAGCCGGACAAGTTGCCGGAGTTCAGGCGCGTTGCCGTACCCTGGGCGCCGTTGCTGCCCGGCACGTGGCTGATCACTTCGACACCGGCATCGACGATGCCGTAAAGCGTAACGTTCGACGCGGACTGGGCCGACGCCACCCCGGATACGGCCGACGCGGCCGCTGCTGCCGTCATTGCAAGGAGAGCTTTCTTCACTGTAATTTCTCTGTGTTCTGTTTGAGGCACCACACCGCGCCGGACCCAGGCCAGGTCGGCAAGGCCAACCCGGTCCAGCCGGGCAACCCGGCAACGGCGCATCGTCCGCACAAGTTGCGGCCTCGGCATTGTCGCGGCGCAATATGAAACCTTTGTGACCCATGCTTCGCAGCAGAAAGTGGCGGATAGCCCCGAATGGGGGTTTTCCCTGTAACCAAGGGGAACGTTTTGGTACGATGCATGCTTTTCCGACGACGGTAATGCCAGTGCCCCGTGCCGCCATGTGCCTGTGCCTCGACCGCTTCGCCTCATGAGGCTGGCTGAGATCAAGACCCGGCTTGCCCCGCTGCTCGCCTCGCTGCAGGCTTCATTGCCTGCCCCCCTCCAGCAACGCCTGTCAGGCATGGCCGCGCGCCTTGCACGCGCCGGGCTGACCCGGCCCGGGTCGCTGCGCCCCACGCGGCGCGGCGTGCTGGTGGGCCTGGCCGCCATCCCGGCGGCCCTCCTGCTCTATGTGCTGGTCCTGATCCCGTTCACGCCGGGCATCAGCGATATCCGCAAGGCCAAGTCCGAGCAGCCGGCCCAGGTGCTGTCCGCCGACGGCAAGGAGCTGGCGGTGTTCAAGTGGGCCAACCGCGACTGGGTGCCGCTGTCGCAGATTTCGCCCAATGTGGTGGCTGCGCTGATCTCCACCGAAGACCATCGCTTCTACCAGCACCACGGGCTGGACTGGCGCCGGCTGGCCTCGGCCGCCGTGCATACCTTCTCCGGCGACCGCCAGGGCGGGTCCACCATCACCCAGCAGCTGGCACGCAACCTTTATCCCGATGAAATCGGCCGCGCGCCCACGCTGACGCGCAAGCTCAAGGAAGCCATCACCGCGCTGAAGATCGAGGCGCTCTATACCAAGGACGAGATCCTCGAGACCTATCTCAACACGGTGCCGTTCCTGTACAACGCGTTCGGCATCGAGATGGCGGCGCGCACGTACTTCGACCGCCCGGCGCGCTCGCTCGACGTGCTGCAGAGCGCCACGCTGATCGGCATGCTCAAGGGCAACAGCTACTACAACCCGGTGCTCAACCCCGAGCGCGCGCTCGACCGGCGCAATATCGTGCTGGGCCAGATGGTCAAGCGCGGCAAGCTGGATGCGGCGCGCTATGAGCAGCTGAAGAAGCGTCCGCTGCGCATCGACTTCGAGCGCCAGACCGAGCCGCCCGGCCCCGCGCCGCATTTCGCGCAACAGCTGCGCAAGTGGCTGATCGGCTGGGCCGACCGCAATGGCTACGACATCTACGCCGACGGCCTGGTGGTGCATACCACCATCGACGCCCGCCTGCAGGCCATGGCCACGCAGGCCGTGGTGCAGCAGGGCAACCGGCTGCAGGCCATCGCCAACGCGGCCTGGGCGCCGCGCGCGGGCTGGGCCGCCAACCTGCCGCTGGTGCAGGCCTTCGTGCGCGAGACCCCTGAGTACCGTGCCGCCATCGCCGCCGGCACCGCGCCGGAAGAGGCGCTGCGCCATCTGATGTCCGACCATGCCTTCATGCGCGCGCTGCACCAGCAGAAGACGCGCATCCAGGCTGGCTTCCTGGCCATCGATCCGCGCAACGGCGAGATCCGCGCCTGGGTCGGCAGCCGCGACTACACCCAGGACGCGTTCGACCACGTGCAGCAGGCGCGCCGCCAGCCGGGCTCGACCTTCAAGCCCTTTGTCTACGGCGCGGCCTTTGAAGAAGGCAAGACCCCCGACGACACGCTGGTGGACCAGCCGGTGGAAATCGAACTGGCCGGCGGCGAGATCTGGCGCCCCACCGATGAAGGCCGCCCCACCGGCCGCGCCATGTCACTGCGCGACGGCCTGGTCTATTCGCGCAACACCATCACCGCGCAGCTGATGCACGAAGTGGGGCCGACGCGCGTGGCGCGGCTGGCGCGCGACATGGGCGTGCGCGACAGCCAGCTCGACGTGGTGCCGTCGCTGGCGCTGGGCACCAGCCCGGTCACGCTCAAGGAGATGGTGGCCGCCTACGGCACCATTGCCAACGCCGGCGACTACATCGCGCCCACCATGGTGACGCGCATCGAAGACCGCCAGGGCAATGTGCTGCAGGTGTTCCGCCCGGCCCGCGCCGAGCACGCGCTGCCCGCCGCCACCACGCAAACCCTGCTCGACGTCATGCGCGACGTGATCGACCGCGGCACCGGCGCCAGCATCCGCTCGCGCTTCGGCATCCGCGCCGACGTGGCCGGCAAGACCGGAACCACCCAGGACAATGCCGACGGCTGGTTCATCCTGATGCATCCGGAGCTGGTGGCGGGCGCCTGGGTCGGCTTCAACGACAGCCGCGTCACGCTGCGCAGCGACTACTGGGGCCAGGGCGCGCACAGCGCGCTGCCGATGGTGGGCGACTTCTACCAGCGCGCGCTGCGCTCACGCATCGTCGACGGCCGCGCGCGCTTTGCCGAGCACGAAGAGACCAACCTGTTCACATCGCTGGGCACGCAGCTGCGCGGCTGGTTCAGCCAGCTGTTCACGCGCGACAAGACCAGCGAGACCCCGGCGCCGCGCCCGGCACCGCGCCGTCCGGCGCTGCCCGCGCCGGAGGCTGAGGTTGCACCGCCGGCCGGCGCGGCATCGTCTGCCGCAGTGGATGTCGGCCCGGATGATTCCAGCCTGGCGCTGGACCGGGGGGAGACGGTGATTGCGGTGCCGCAGGACATGAGCGCGGGCAGCGCTCCAGTTGCGCCAACCCCTCAGGCCGAACAAGCGCCTAACACCACCCCTGCCCCCCCGGCTTCCGCAAATCCGCCCCCAGCGCCCATCACGCCCCTCGCGCCAACCGTCATCTCCCCCGCCAACGGTAGCAACTGAACGCCCCTCCGGACAGCGCGGCGCGGACGGCTACACCAACCCGATATCCCGCCCCCGCACCCCCGGAAACACCTGTGCCAACCGCGCCTCATCCAGCCCGTACAGCCTGCGGAAGACCCCGCCCAGCACCGCCCGGTACTCATTGCGCACCGGCCAGTCGCGGTTCTGGTTGAGCGTGGCCTGTTCCACCGCCACCTGCTCGCCGGCGATGCGGCCGCCGCGCACCGCGCCGCCCGCGGCCCAGTAGACCGTGCCGTGGCCGTGGTCGGTGCCGCGCGTGCCGTTTTCGCGGAAGGTGCGGCCGAACTCGGACAGCACCACCACGGTGGTCTTGTCCCATACAGGACCCATCTCGGCGGCAAAGGCAGACAGGCCGCGGCCGAGGTTGTCGAGCAGGCCGGCCAGTTGCCCCTGCGCGCCGCCCTGGTTGACGTGGGTGTCCCAGCCGCCCACGTCGATAAAGCCCAGGTTGAAGCGCTCGCGCATCAGCCCGGCCATGCGCCGGGCCTCGACCTCGAAACCGCGCGCGCTGAGCGAGCGGCGGTTGGCGGCCTGCATTTCCTGCATGCGCGCGGCCATGGTGCCGGCGTCGTTGCCTGACATGCCGGGCTGCGGCTGCGCCTGGCGCGCCACCGTTTCGCGCAGCTCGAAGCCTTCATCGATCAGCGACTCAAAGCGGGTTCCGCTGTACATCTGCGCCAGCAGCTTCGCCTGGCGCGCATCGAACGGGGTGCGGCCGCTGCCCTTGAGCGAGACATTGGGCACGTCGCGCGGGCCGGACAGCACCATCGGCAAGCCGTCGGTGAAGGCCACTGGCGCAGCCTGCCCGCCCATGGCCTGCGCCAGGCGGTTCAGGAAGCCGCTGCCGCGCAGCGAGGCTACGGCATTGCGGTCCTCGCCCTCGCCAGGCAAGCCGGCCTCGATCCCGTCCTGGGTCTCGAAGTGGCTGCGCGACAGGTCGTGCGTGCCGGCGAACGGCACGAAGGCCAGCTGGCCGCGCTGCCATAGCGGCAGCATGGTCGCGGCCAATGCCGGGTGCAGCGCCCAGTCGCCGATGCCGCGTGCGGTGCTGTCGGCGGCAAAGGCCGGCGCCAGCGCCACCGCGGCATTGGGATCGGCGTCCGTGCCGGCTGCGGGCTGGCGGCGGATGGCGATATTGGGCCGCGCGGCGTAGTAGAAATCGCTGCCAGCCGGCACCAGCACGCTGGCGGCGTCATAGCCGCCGCGCAGGAACACCAGCAGGAAGCGCGCATCGGCCTGCGCCGGCAGCGCATAGACACGCGAGGCGATGGCGGGCAGCGCCAGCCCCAGCGTGGCACCGCCCATTGTTTTCAGCCATTGTCGGCGTTGCATGGTCCGCTCCCTGTCAGCGCTGCATCCACTCGGGCGAGCCGAGCAGCACGGTATTCCATTCGGCCTGCGATTCCGCCTGGGCCAGCGCGGCGCGGGTGGCGGGGCCAAGGGTGGCTTCGATGGTGTCGAAGTACAGCTTGTTGCCGATCATCGGGAAGCGCGCGCCGCGCGGCCTCGCGCCATCGCCGGCAAACAATCCCGCCGGCCCCGAGCCGATCGCGCGCGCGATCTCGAAGCGCCGCACCATCTGTCCCGAGCTGGCCCACGCGCTTTCCGACGACGGATAGCCGTCCGGCGCCACGTGGCCGTAGAGCGGCTCGCCAAGCTGGTTCAGCCAGTTCATCACCGGGCGCAGGTTGGCCACGGGGCGGCCTTCATAGGCGAGCCGCATCGACGACACCACATAGACCATCGGATCCTTGAACTTGCGCGTGGGCGCGGCCAGTTGCCGGTCCAGTTCCGGCGCCAGGAACAAGGTGCGCAGCACCGCGGCGATATCGCCATCGGTGCGCGAGAAGGTCTGCGCCATGCGCTCGACCAGCGCCGGCGGCGGGTTGTCGGCGATGAAATAGGCGGCCAGCTTGGCGCTGATAAAGCGCGCGGTGGCCGGCTCGCGCGCCAGGATCGACACTGCGCGCGCCACCTCGTCGAAACCGGCCGGCTCGATGCGCTGGCCCAGCAGCGTCTTCGCGCCGAAGTCGTGGCGCGCCGGGTTGAATTCGAACAAGCCCTCACTGCGATACAGCCCCGCGCGCGCCGGCGGCAGTCGCGGCGGCGTGCCGCGCAGGTTGACGCCCACGCCGGTCAGCACGCGCGCCAGCTCCTGCACGTCCTGCTGGGTGTAGCGGGAGCCGCTGGGGCCGCCGGCGACGCCCATGGTATGCAGCTCCATCAACTCGCGCGCGTAGTTCTCGTTGATGCGGTTGGCGCTGCTCTGGGCATTGTCGAGGTAGACCAGCATGGCCGGCGCGGTCACGTTGGCCATCAGCAGGTCGCGGAAGCGGCCGAGCGCGTGCGGGCGGATGGCGCGCTCTTCGTAGTCGGCCAGCAGCAGCCGGACCTGGCCCTTGCCCGAATAGACGTTGAAATGGTTCATCCAGAACCACGTCATCTGCTCGCGCAGCTGCGCCGGAGAATACAAGGCGCGCAACAGGTGGCGTCGCGTGGCATCGGCCACGATCTCGCGGCCCTGCGCGTTCAGCGCCTGGCGGGCCTGCTGCTTGCTGTCGTCGGGCAGTGCGTCGATGCGCTGGCGCGCGTCGCGCGCGGACTGGATCTGCGCGGCGGCATCGGCCTGCAGGTTGGGCAAGGCTGCGATGGCGGCCGCCAGTTCGGGCGGATCGGCCAGCGGCAGCGTCAGTTGCTGCTCGAGGAAACCCTTGCGGCCCAGCCGGCGCAGGTCGCCAAGGGTGGCCTGGTCAGCGCCGTAGGTGACGGTGTTGAGCCAGCGCAGGTCGGTGGAGGTGGTGCTGCCGCCAGCCTCGGCCGGCACCTGTGCACAGGCGGCCAGGCACGCTGCCAGTGCCAGTGCCGCGGCGGCCCGCCAGTCGGCGAGCGCGCCCCGGCCGGATTGTCTCGAATGCTGCGCCGGATTCATGCCTTTCTCCTCGCCCTGTTCGATCAACATCACCATGTTACGTGGCAAGCGCACATTGGTTGACCCGGAGGCGCCGCCGGAGTGTTACCAATGCTTTCAGCATGCCGATTGCCGGATTTGCCAAGACAGCGGCACGCTGCCTGGCTAGCCTTGCGCTCTGTCCCTCCGATCCCGCCCCCGGCGGAAACGCCTGCATGCATGTCGCGCCTCCTGTCCGCTGCCGCCTGGCTGCCCACCGTTGCCTTCGTCCTGATCTGGTCCACCGGCTTTATCGTCGGCAAGGCCATCGTGCCGCTGGCCGATACCAGCCTGTTCCTGCTGGGCCGCTTTGCCGTGGCGGGGCTGATGTTCGTGGCCTGGTCGCTGGCCGCGCGCGCGGCCTGGCCGCCGCTGCGCGAGGCGCCGCGCCACCTGTTGGCCGGCGCGCTGATGCAGGGCATCTACCTGTGCGCCGGCTACGGCGCCGTGGCCAGGGGCCTGCCGCCGGCGATCATGGCCTTGCTGGGCGCGCTGCAGCCGCTGCTGACCGCGCTGCTTGCCATCCCCCTGCTGAAAGAGCTACCGTCCAGGCGGACGTGGCAGGGCCTGGCGCTGGGTGCGCTCGGCGTCGCGCTGGTGGTCGCCCCGGCGATGCAGGCCGGCATGCACACGGCCGCGCCGGCCTTGTCGCCCTGGATCGTGCTGCTGGGCGTGCTGGCCATTGTCTCCATCACCATGGGAACCCTCTTGCAGAAATCCGCCATCGCCGCCTGTGACCTGCGCGCCAGTTCCGCCTGGCAGAACCTGGGCGCCATGCTNTGCGGGTGGCCGCCGCGATGGTGGCGATCCAGGCCGCCGACGCGCCGCTGCACTGGCATGGCGGCGTGGCGCTGTGGGCCGCGCTGGCGTGGGCGGCGATCGGCCTGTCAGGCGCCGGCACCTGGCTGCTCGTCAGCCTGGTGCGGCGCGGCCAGGCCGCCAATGCCGCGGCGCTGATGTTCCTGGCGCCGCCGCTGGCCGCGCTGCAGGCCTGGCTGCTGTTCGGCGAACGGCTGGATGCGGTGCAGGCGCTGGGCATGGCGGTGGCCGGCGCGGGCGTCTGGCTGTGCCAGACCCCTGGCAGGTTGCGGCATGCCGAAGCCAGCTGAACCCCACGCCTCGCCGCTGGTCGAGCACCGGCGCTACCGCCCGCAGCCGGACGGCCACCAGCACGACTTTCACCAGCTGCTGTTCGGCCTGGCCGGTGCCACCGAGCTGGAGATCGACGGCCACGTCTACCGCGTGGATGACCACACCGGCCTGATCGTGCCGGCCGGCAGCCATCATGAATTCCTGGGCTTGGACGGCAACCTGCAACTGGTGGCGGACTTCCCGGCGCGCTCGGTGGCGCTGCCCGCGCGGCTGATGGCGCGCCCGCGCACGTTCCCGCTGGACGGCGCCTTCGGCAGCCGCGTGCGCGCGCTGGCG